>JAZOWR010000468.1:0-3649 GCA_045659345.1 Ructibacterium sp. | reverse complement strand
CTCAGCTGCAGCCTGTTTCATAGCGGCAATTGCCTCAGGCTTATTGTCCTCAATCCCAATATATCCGGTCGGGAGGGAGAAAATCTGCATAATAATGGAAAGTCCGGTCAAAATATCTTTTGATGTTTCCAACATGGCACGATAGTCTGAGGTCAGGTATGGTTCACATTCTGCACCGTTGATAATGATATAATCAATCTTTGCCTCCGGTGGAGGAGAGAGCTTGACATGGGTAGGAAAGGTAGCGCCGCCCATACCAACAATGCCGGCGTCCTGAATCAGGTCAAGCAGTTCTTTTGCAGAAAGCGTCCTGTAATCCCGATTGGGTTGGGATAGCGCCTCAATGGGGGTGTCTTGCCCGTCATTTTCGATAATAATGCATTCCATGACCGTCCCATTGGGATGCAATCGTTTTTCGATGGCCTTTACGGTTCCGGAAACCGAGCTGTGGATGTTGGCGGAAACAAATCCGCCTGCCTCGGCAATTTTTTGACCCAACAAAACGGTGTCGCCTACCTTAACACAAGGAACAGCCGGTGCACCTATATGCTGGGACAGAGGGAAGACCAATTCCCTAGGCGGTGCCAGATTCACAACAGGTTTTCCGGCGGTAGCCCCTTTCTGTCCGTGGGGATGAACACCCCCGCGAAATGTTCTCATGAGATTGCCTCCTTTGGATTGTTAAAATAAAAACAAAATCTCTATAAAAAAGCAACAAGAAAATCGCGTTTTCACGCCATTTTCTTGCACTTTCAGTATACCATTTTCGACAGGCATTGTCAAGAAAAAAGATAAAAAATAAAATGAAAAATTGACAACCAATCGCACGGCTTTTGTACAGCGTCGTTGTAAACAAATTTATGTAGGAATGGAAAGGTACATGACCCAATTTTTAAAAGACTTGCAATTTTATTGAGAAGTTGATAAAATAAAAATATACTACTTGGAAAGGGATGATCTGCTTGAACATAACAGAAGATATTCGGTATATTGGAGTCAATGACCGTGAAGTAGATTTATTTGAAGGACAATATGCCGTCCCCAACGGTATAGCATACAATTCTTATGTAATTCTGGACGAAAAGGTAGCAATCATGGATACGGTAGATGCGCGGTTTACGCATGAGTGGCTTGACAATATCCAGAATTCCCTGGGACACAGAAAACCGGATTATCTAATTGTGCAACATATGGAACCGGACCATTCTGCTAACATTTTAAAGTTTATGCAAACCTATCCGGATGCCAAGATTGTGGCAAGCACAAAGGCGTTTGTGATGATGGGGCAGTTTTTTGGTAATGACTGGAAGGAAAAGCAACTGGCAGTCGGCGAGGGGGATACCCTTTCTTTGGGTAAGCACACGCTTACCTTTGTGACGGCTCCCATGGTGCATTGGCCGGAGGTCATTGTGACCTATGATAGTTTAGATCGTGTGCTCTTTTCTGCAGACGCATTCGGTAAATTCGGCGCTTTGGATGCAGAAGAGGAGTGGGCGTGTGAAGCACGCAGATACTATTTTGGAATCGTAGGGAAATATGGAGCGCAGGTGCAGAGCCTGCTTAAAAAAGCAGCCGGATTGGACATTCAAACCATTTGCCCTTTGCACGGACCGGTGCTGAAAGAAAATCTGCAGTATTATCTCAACCTTTATCAAACCTGGTCCTCGTATGAAGCAGAGGATGAGGGGGTTGTCATTGCCTATACCTCGATTTACGGAAACACCCGAAAAGCGGTAGAATTGTTGGCAGAAAAGCTTCGCGCCAAAGGCTGCCCCAAGGTGGTGGTCAATGATCTGGCACGCTGTGATATGGCAGAAGCAATTGAGGACGCTTTTCGGTACAATAAACTGGTGCTTGCAACTACTACCTACAATGCCGATGTGTTTCCCTTTATGCGGGAGTTTATACACGGATTGACGGAGCGGAATTACCAGAACCGCATCATCGGTATGATAGAAAACGGTTCTTGGACACCGATGGCGGCAAAGACAATGAAAGGGATGCTGGAAAACAGCAAAAAGCTAAACATCCTTGAACCGGTGGTTCAGATTTATTCTGCCTTGAACGATGCAAGCAAGGAACAGCTGGAGGCACTTGCAAATGCCTTGTGTGAAGAATATTCAACATGGCAAGAAACGGCGGATAAGCAAAATTCCTCTGCGCTTTTCCATATCGGCTACGGTCTGTATGTGGTAACCTCTCATGATGGCAAAAAAGACAACGGTTTGATTGTAAACACCATCACGCAGGTGACCAGCACACCAAAGCGTATTGCGGTCACTATTAACAAAGAAAACTATTCGCATCATGTGATTAAGAGGACGGGTATTATGAATGTCAATTGCCTAAGCACAGATGCGCCGTTCTCGGTGTTTGAGAATTTTGGGTTTAGAAGCGGAAGACATGTGGACAAGTTTACAGATACAGATCCGCTTCGCTCGGATAACGGTCTCGTATATCTGCCTGAGTATATCAACGCAGTGATTTCGTTAAAGGTAGAGCAATATGTAGATTTAGGGACCCATGGCATGTTCATCTGCAGTATCACAGAATCCCGTGTCATTTCTTCTGCAGAAACCATGACCTACAGCTACTATCAAAATCATGTCAAGCCCAAGCCGCAGACAGAAGGAAAAAAGGGCTACATCTGTAAGATTTGTGGTTATATGTATGAGGGTGAAACTCTGCCGGAGGACTTCATCTGCCCCTTGTGTAAACACGGAGCTTCGGATTTTGAACCCATTAAATAGAAAAAAACTGCACAAAAATTAAGAAAATTCCCTCCTTTTTTCATGCAATCATTGTTTGACTTTGAATCCTAGATTTGCTATAATCAATGCGTTTGAATTTAAGAGGGAGATGATCTATCATGGCGACAGCACAGGTAATGGCGGTAATTATATTCATTGCAATGTTTCTTGTTATCGTATCTGAGAAAATTGAGCGGCATTTGACTACCCTGATATGCGGCGGACTCATGCTGGTCGTTGTCTTCGGATTTTGCATGCGAAGCATGACTGCGGTGACCGAAACCTTGAATCTGGGTGCCTTTTTTCGCACTGATTTCTGGTATCAGGCAGGTGAGGCGAATGAAAGCGTTTCCGGAATCAACTGGTCCACCATCGTCTTTATTGCAGGTATGATGGTGATGGTTGAGGGAATGGGAGAATCCGGATTCTTCCGTTGGCTCTGTCTTGGCATTGCCAAAATGGTAAACTACCGCACGATTCCTATTTTTATCACTTTTATGTTAACATCTGCGGTACTGGCTATGTTTATTGACAGCATTACCGTAATTCTGTTTCTGGCATCTGTTACACTGGAGCTTGCAAAGCTTTTAAAATTCAATCCGATTCCGGTAATCATTGCAGAGATTTTCTGTGCTAACCTCGGCGGCTCTGCCACCATGTGCGGAGACCCGCCAAACATCATTATCGGAACTTCGTTGGGATACAGTTTCTTTGACTTTGTCACCAATACCGGTTTGATTGTGTTAATTGGGGTAGGCGTTATTGTCGGCTATTTCTATCTGTGTTTCCGCAAGGAGCTTTCTGTCAAGACAGAAGGAAGGAACGCTGAAACTTATCCATCCCCATCGGAAGCGATTAAGAACAAAAAGGAATTTACACTTAGCTGTTTGATTTTTTTG
>JAZOWR010000467.1:0-3314 GCA_045659345.1 Ructibacterium sp. | reverse complement strand
TAAACGCATTGGCAGAGCATATAGATATACTACAGTGCGAGCAGGCTGATACTGTGTTATCCCCGCATTTAGGAGTAATGGCAAGGCTTACCGGCCTTTCTGTAAGCGAAATCCAAGAGAATCGGACGGCGGTTGCGTTAGAGTATGCCAAAAAGTGGGGCGTTACACTGTTGCTAAAGGGTAAAGATACCGTGATTGCATCGCCTTGTGGCAAGGTGCACATCAATCCTACCGGGAACCATGGTATGGCATCCGGAGGGATGGGAGATGTCTTATCAGGGGTCATTGGTTCTTTGATGGGACAGGGCCTTGACGGTTACCAAGCGGCAGTTTTGGGTGCTTTTCTTCACGGACTTGCCGGCGATATGGCGGCACGCGAAATAGGGGAGTTTGGAATCATAGCAAGCGATGTTTTATCCTATCTGCCACGCGCCTTTTGCGCACTGCAAAGACCATAGGAGGGATTTGTCATGAAACGGAGTGTCACGATGGTTTTTGTCGTGATACTAATGCTAACCCTGACAGCCTGCAGACAGGATACCGGTCGGGCGATTGACCAACGATATCGGAATTTAAAGAGTTATACAACCCAAATGCATGTCACAGTAACAGGGAACAAAGGAAAATCGGAGTATCAGCTTGCTCAGGTTTTTCTTGCACCCAATCAATGCCGAACTGAGGTTCTTGCCCCTGAAGAATGGAAAGGAACTATCAGTATCGTTTCCGGAGAGGATACGCATTTGATTGGCGGCAATGCTCCTGCTGTGTCTCTGAAGCAGAATCGAATGGATGCAGTGGATTATCTGTCTGTGGCAGAATTCTTTCATACCTATTTTGCGGATGGACAGATGGAGCAAACTGATGGCATGGTGGTGTTGCGCACGGTAACAGAGGAGGAGACCCCGTATCGTGCATCGCAGATGTTGCAGTTGGATGCCAAAACTCTGTTGCCAATGGCAATGGTGGTTTTTGATCATCATGGGAACGAAATAATTCGGGCAGAATATAAGAATTTTGTGCTCGATGCAAAGATAGAAACAGGCGTATTTGCGCCGTAAAGGAGAATGAGACTATGAACCAAAGAAGAGCGTGGGCGGAAGTGAATCTAGATGCTATCGAGAACAATATTAAGCAAATTCGCAAATATGTTCGGCCGGAAACCAAGATTCTGGCGGCAGTAAAAGCGAATGCGTATGGGCATGGTTACGCCCAGGTAGCGCGGACTCTGGTTAAAAACGGCGTGGACTATCTGGGAGTTGCCTGCATGGACGAAGCTATTCAGCTTCGGCAAAGCGGATTTCGCTGCCCAATCTTGATTCTGGGATATACCGATCCTAATGAGATTGCACAGCTGGTCAAGGAGGATATTACTGCAGCCTGCTATAGCTATGAAATGGCAAGCCTGATTTCCAGGGCCGCAGTGAAACAGGACAAGCGTGCGAAAATTCATCTAAAGATTGACACCGGTATGTCACGGCTGGGGTTTAAGTACAATGAGGATGATGCCAATAATCAGCAGTCGGTGGATACGATTTACAAAATTGCGGTTCTTCCCAATCTGGATATCGAGGGTATTTTTACGCATTTTTCTGCAGCAGATAGCGATGATGCGTATACCGAACTGCAATTTTCTCGTTTTGAAGCGGTTTGCAACCGGCTTAAAGACAGCGGACTGAATATTCCTATCAAGCATTGCTGTAACAGTGCAGCCTTAATCAAATATCCAAAGATGCATATGGATATGGTTCGTCCGGGAATCATTTTGTACGGGGAAAAGCCGGCAAGTGATTTTGATTGCGGACGGGTTTCCCTTAAGCCGGCTATGCAGCTAAAGGCACGGGTTACGCATATCAAAGAATTAGAGCCCGGGGTTAGCGTTAGTTACGGACGCAAATTTAATACAGAAAAGAAAACCAAGCTAATTACGGTATCCATTGGCTATGGAGATGGATACTCAAGAACCTTATCGGGGAAAGCGCAAGCTATTGTCAATGGTACTATATGCAATCTTGCGGGAAATATTTGCATGGACCAATGTATGATTGACGCTACAGCGGTTAATACTATAAACATCGGCGACGAAGTCATTTTGTTCGGCAAGAGCGATGATATAGAATTACCGGTAGAGAGCCTTGCCGAGAAAATGGGGACAATCAATTATGAGATTCTTTGTCTGATTGGCAAGCGGATTCCGCGAATCTATATCCAAAACGGTAGCGTACAAAACATAAACAATAATTTGTTCGATTTATCCGTTCTAGGTTGACTGGGTACATAATGTTTTTTAGTCGCCTGTGATGTACCAAAAATGGTCAAGCCGCATACAATGCCAGTGGGGGGAAGAATATTCAACGAAACTGAACTGCGGAGTGTGAAATCATTGAATGTAAAACGAGGCGACATTTACTATGCAGACTTAAGTCCGGTTGTAGGATCAGAGCAAGGCGGCGTAAGACCGGTGCTTATCATCCAAAATGATGTAGGCAACCGCCATAGTCCAACGGTGATAGCAACAGCAATTACCTCCCAATTGAACAAGGCAAAAATGCCTACCCATATTGAAATTCATGCCGGGGGATTTGGACTTTCCAAAGATTCTGTGGTGCTGGCGGAACAGATTCGAACGCTGGACAAACAACGGTTGAAAGAAAAAATCGGTCATTTAGACGGTCAGACGATGGACAAGGTCAATGAGGCGTTGGAAATTTCATTCGGATTGTCATAAGAAAGAGAGGTACTTGGTATGAAAAACAAAAAGAAACTCGTGAAAAGCGGAATTGCGTTAGGTCTTTGCCTGGTGCTCTTTGGAAGTATTGCCGTATTCTCAGAGCCGGGCGGCGCTGATGATCCGGTAGTGACCAAAAGCTATATCGTAGACAAGGTGATTCCGGAAATCAAAGCCTACATTGATGAACGGTTTGGCATTGCTGCGTCTGAAGGTGCGGTAACGGCAACATCGGATAAGTTTCTTGTTGTGAATGTCTCAAAGGGCAAATCTGTCATCTGCGAGGCGGGGACAGAATTGATTCTGCGTATGGGCAAAGGTACCATTGTTGCAACCGAAAAAGGAGGCCTTGCGGATGTTACCGCAGGCTATGATCTGGCTTCCGGTATGCCAATGCCCTCGAATCATCAGTTGGTTGTTCCTTTGGCAGACGGCAGAGGATTCCGTGCTGATGAAGATGTTATTGTCATGATTAAGGGTGCATATACCATAAAATAATTGCAAAAAGGAGGGCATCCCAAAGGGCGCCCTCCTTTTTACAGTTGCAGTTGCAAAAGGTGAAATGTTTAAAATCTACCGAGATGGGGTG
>JAZOWR010000466.1:0-6274 GCA_045659345.1 Ructibacterium sp. | reverse complement strand
ATCACCTCTTGATGTACCCACCGACAAAAGCTTCTATCGTTGCAGTTTCCAGACTGAATCGTTTTTGAGAAACGAATGCCAGTTGCAAATCCTTGAACTTTTTCCGCTTGATTCTGCATACGAAATAGTCCGTGATATTCTCATAGTTACCAATTAGCTCAAAGTCTGTGTCCTCGATTTTGGCATACACGGAAATATCGCCTGTTGCTTCGACCACGCAACCCCTTTTGTTCGTGGTTTTCAATCTGCTAGGATTCTTGAACTTGTCTTTAGGAGTTACCCAATAGCTTTCTACATCGTAATTGGCGGTAAGGGTGTAAACTCCATCTTCTGTGCCTAAGTACAAAATTCCATCATCCACCTTGGAGCAGGTAATCTTCTTTCCTAGATCCCAATAGAACCATTCGTACTCTGTATGATTCTCATTCGTGAAAGTCGCTCTGGAATCTGCCAAATATGCCTTATCGTCAACAAAGACAACCAAATAGCCTTCCCATTCTGCAAGGATCATATTTTTGTAGTTCTTCTCGGCAATCAGTTTTCTGTCTACCATAGTAGAACGATGTGCTAACACCTGTTCGGTGGTAACATCGCCTGAGATGCCCTCCATGCCCCTGTCAGAGAAGAAAACAATATCGTCATTAAAGTTGATAGCCTTGCCAACACAGCCCATAGAAATGGACGAGTGCGTGTTAGGGTAAATCTTGCCATAGTCGCCATCAATCGTAGGGGTATGGTAGAAAACAGTCGTGTTGGAATCGGAAGGCTCTCTAAATACCCACAAAGCATTGTTGCCGGCTACAATTCCCTTTACTGCTGCGGAATCTTGACCTTCCTTGTAATAGTCAAGGTCACTCACATAAGTAGGGTCTTCCAAGCTACAGTTCCAAATCACATTGGGGTAGTCCTTATTGCCACTAAAAAACACTCTGTTATCGAATACCTGTAACAGAGTGCAATTCAAAATCGTGTTTTTATATTTCTCTACTGTCTTGCGGAACTCTACAGACACATTATCTCTGCCATCGGTTTTAGGAGCATCGGGTGCCTTGGTGAAAGAAATCTTACCCTCGGCATAGTTCACCGTATAACCGCTTGTCTGAACAACATCGTCCACCTTGACGATAGGGGGATAGTCCGTATCAAGATTCTGTGCATCCAGGAAGAAGTCAAAGCTCATACCATCAGCAAGGAAGGTATTGATTCTCTTGCCTGTGAGCATATTGACATCTTCGTGGATCGTGCCACCGCCAGAAGGCTTTCTACCAATAGAGGTAGTGGGAACATAGCCCTCTACCTCTTTGATGGTAGTTCCGTTATACTGCAAGTAGTTCTTTCCGTCCTTGAAGTACCAAATGTCCTCAAAGATGAAACTATTGCTTTCCGCTTCTCTAATGCCTGTATAAAGCTCTGTTTGCGTGCCATTTGCGACCTTGTACAGTTTCGTACCGCTATGGACTAGCATAAAATCCTTATAAAAAAACACACCATATACAGGTGCGTTAAAGGATTCTTTCAGTTCCATATCGGGTCTAGTTCTGATAGATTCAGTCTCTCGGTAGTCTTTCCATACATTTAAGGAATCAGGGCTTCTTGCAAGGTTGATTTCTTCACCCCGGAAGTCAACACCACGAAAACTAGAATAAACTCTAGTAATGATATCTCCTGCTTCACTCATACCTCAAGCCCCCCATCGATATAGCAAGTAGGCATCTGGTATCTATGGTCAAGCCGGGAAATCATCTCCTGGTATCTGTTTGCGTAAATTGCTCCGTATTCCGTGGAAACATCGCTCTTTAACAAATCACCGGCAACACCATAAGGCATGACCTCAAGAACATCGTTCGATACCTCAAACTCATAGCTGCCCTTGGTCTTCTCAGTAATTCTCTCAGGGTATACGAAACAATCGATTTCCGCAGTACCGCTTTCAAGCATTTTGAGTACAGTGCCATTTGCCTTGGGTACATATCTCACACCGCAGATAATATCAATCTGGTAAATCTCATAACCGCAGACTTTCTCAATGTCGGCAAACTCCAAAGTGTCGCCCTCTTTGACGGGGATTTCTACATACTTGGGAATCTTCTTGAATCGGGAAAGTTCATAGAGAATTTGATTGATAACATCGTTGATTTTTGCCTGGATATCAGGATCATCAGTAAGGTACTCACTGAGAGGATTTAATTCCTCAATCAGACCAAGTACCCTCTTTTTCATTTCGGTAAGTGTCATATCGTCACTCCTTATATCCGTACTTATCAAGGACAGCGATAACTTCATCGGTCAGCACTTTCTTTAACTGGCCATAAGGCAGCTTCATGATCTCGGATACGATAATGTCCAAGTCTGTTGCCTTTTCGCCCTTTTCCTTGACGGACTTGTTATAGGCTAAGATTTTCTCTCTCAGTTCCTTTTTCATTCGACCACCCCACTCAGTAGCAAGGCAAGTGCTTCTTCCAGTTCTGCGATGCGTTCTGCATCGGTGGGCGGTGCTTCGGGGTCGTCCACTTCATCAACGGCATACTTGCCGTTATAGGCTACCTTCTTCACAATGGCGAGGTTGGATTCCAACACGCTGTCTCTACATACGCATACCTGCTCAGTAAGCACTTGCTTTTCTTCGTCACCCTGTTTCGCATCGTGACTAACATAAAAGGTTATTTTCTTCATGTAATCACCTCTTAGACTTTCGTGTATTTAACAACAAAACGGAACGGCAATCCGACATATGCGGCATCACAGGTAAAACCGACACTACTGTGCACCCAATTATGATAACGGAGCAAACTTGAACCCATGGTAGTAGGAACAGGATAGTCTCCTACCTGGCCTGTCACCGATACCAGTTCGCCTGCAGTTATTCCATTTGGAAGGGAAGCAAAGTTTTCACCCTCTAAAGATGTTCCGGCCAACGCAACACAGTAAACAGGCTTGCCACTCCAACGCTCCGTGGTGCGGTATTCGACACCGGGAGACATGGGTGGATTCTCATATTCCCACGGTTGCCATGCGCCCGAAAGCTTTTTCTTGGTTGCGATTGACACGCCATCCTGCAAACCATAATAAACAATATGAATACTTCTCGGTATGCCATCCGACATATCACTGCACACGATGTCTGCAAAGCCACCATAACCTGAAACGGCACAGATTGGATAGTCTACAAGTGATAAGCGGTAAACCTTGTCCAATTGGTCTGTGTTGTTAAAAAAGTTGTCCAAATAGGTTTCAAACTGAGTTCCGTCTGTGTCATCCCAAAATGCGATTTTCTGTGTATCACCATAACCAAACCCATCAGGTGCAGCACCAATGTCTGCAATGGTGGGTAGCCATGTGTTGGGTCTTGCACCTACCATTTCGGCAGTAATCGGTTCACCTTCTACATAGCCGAAGTCGCCTTTATCGCCCTTATCGCCTTTATCACCCTTTAAGGATGCAAGCCATTCTTCTTCTGTGCCTTCAAAGCCGTTCTTTACGGCAATGCCATAGGCACTGATCGTCAGCAAATCGCATTTGTTAATGCTGCCGACAAGAGTCTGTCCAGTCACATTTCCTTCCAAACTCATATTTCCTCTCCTTTCTTAGAGAAAAGCACCACCCGGAAGATGGTGCTTTTTAATCTGTTATCATCCATCAATCGGGAAACACTTGTGTGCGATAGCAGCAGCGATATTTTCCGCAATAGCATAATATCCAGCTTCATTCGGGTGCAACCAATCATTGATAATGATTTTGGGCTGTTCGCAACCTTTATAGAAAGGAACAATGGAATGCGGTGCAAAATACACTTTATCGAACAGCGCACCAATATCAACATAATTTGCAAAAGAAGAATATTCTGCACTCTCACACAAACTCTGGTAGCCTTCGTTCATCTGCATAATCTTGGAGTTGTATTTGTATGCGCTCAAAGTCGTTTGCAGATTGCTTGCGTATTTCTGACCTACAACAAACACCTTGCACTCAGGATATTCCGCATGGATATTGTCAACCAGTGTCTTCATTTTTGCCACAGCTTCAGCAACTGTGTCATAACCATAAACAATCAGATCATTAACTCCACATTCGATAACGCAAACATCCAGATTCCCTCCGCCAGCATGGGCAGCCATGTAGTCTTTGAAAGAAATCACACCACCATAATTGAAGGGATTGGTCACACCACGACCCTCTGCATTATCTGTTTTAATGTAATCTGCGATGGTATAACCCGCATTGCCACAATGCTTGCAAGACAAAGTACCAGTTTTGCTGTTTTTATTACCAACGAAATTGACATTTGTAAGTCCTAAATCATTCACAAGAATGTTTTTGACCTCACACGGCAAGTGATTATTATCCATGAAACTATCACCGATAAGAAGAACATTTTTAGCCGTTGTGGGATTTTTAGCAGTCTCAACGACAAATCTATTAAACTGTGACTTCTTGTAATGTTCATTTCCGTTCACACTGTTTCTTACAGTAAGATAGCTTCCGTGTGCTGTAGCCTGAGAATCATCAATAGATACACAGTCAGTGTTTCCAATGGTGTAAATGCTGTATTCATTTTCCGTCAAGTAGTAATTGTTTTCGTTAGTGGAATTAACGAAATTACCAAGCGGAATTCTCCGCATTCCTGCTCTGTTCGCAATCAAATACAGATTCGTAGGGAAGAAAAAAGTATCCATTTTACCAAGTTTAAGTTCTTCCACTTCAGCACGAATTTCCGCTGTTTCCGTACCGGCAATAGATTCCCGGACACCGCAGCCAATAAAGACACCAGGATAAGCTGCATTCTTAACCAACATAAAGGTGTTTTCCCAATTGTCATAGTTGGTAGTGAAACAGTATCTGCATTTGCTCACACCGGCAGGAATTGTAACAGTAATTGTGCCATCTGCATTTGTGACACAATTATCACTCGCCAAATCATGTCCAGCCCAAAGTGTATCGCTGGACATACGGAAAGTGTTGTTGATTTCTCCTGCCGTTCTAGCGAAGGTGAATCTATCTCCAGGAAGACAATCCATAACCGGGGTAATGGCATAGTTTGCGTTTGCACTTGTATAGTCGATGTCTTGATTAGGAGTGAAATCCCAAGAGGAATCCCTTTGCAAAGAATCCAAATCAAGCACATTGGGAGAAACACGCACTACCAGATCAAGGCTCGTTTTATTGTCTTCAACCTGAGAATTGACCTTGCTGAATTGACTGCGAACCGCAGTGCCGGCAGATTTATACGTGATACCATCCGCACCCACTCGAGCATCAGCGATTTCCGCACCATCCTCGATAGTTGATCCAGAAATGATAATATCCAACCGCTGCTGTTCCATAGCAACAGACTCAGCGACATCATTCATTCGTGCGTGAAGTGTATTATCTCTTGCTTCAAGTGCTTTTCGGCTATCTTGAATTTCACTCTCTAACCGCACCACGGCTCTTGCTATGGCTTGATTCTGGACAGGAAGAATAGAAGTCATATCCAGTTCATCGTCCATTACAGCAGCAACTCTGGGAGTAGGAACGACCACGGGAGGAATATCGTCACCCTCGGGGAACAGTTTGAATACCTTTGCTCCGTCCTCGTCATAGCCAATAATGGTCTGCGGATTAGTCAAAGGATTCAGTTCTACTTCGTACCAGTAGTCACTAGGCTTGGAGATAACTTCACCGATTTTGGTGTCTTCTTCGCTCAAGAAGATTTCTACCTTTTCGGTGTCCTCGGTCACAGGGAAGTCTTTCTGCAAGACTACATTCTCGGCAGCCTTCTTGCCGTAGACCTTGATTCTTACCAAGTCACCGGCTTGAAACTTATAGGCTACACCATTATCCTCTGCACTCACAGAGAAGAATACAATATCGCCCCTGGTTGCATAGATGGAATTATCCTCATTTACAACAAACATTTGCTCACCCCAAATCCTTAATGTTCGTCAGTTCCTCGATTGCTTCCTCGATGGATACAAATTGTTCTACGGGCTTAATATAACCACGACCCTCGTCCTCAAAGATAAGAACATCGCCTTCCTTGAGCTTAACAGTGGTGTCGTACTTGCTTCTAAAGCCCTCACCCTTGACTTTCGTAACAGAGTGCAAAACAAGATCCTTTACTGTCTGTTTAACATTCTTGTTCTTGTATTCTAAGTTCGTATTTTTATCTACCCGGATGCCGGGATAGAGGTCAATACTAGGTTTCATAATAAAGTTTTTCATATAATCCTCCTTCCTTTCGTCAATATAGATGCCCTATATTCACGAAAAGAGGGGAGTATTTCTACTCCCCTCC
>JAZOWR010000465.1:0-2018 GCA_045659345.1 Ructibacterium sp. | reverse complement strand
TGAAAGCTGAAGCATGTCAAGCAATAAACCTGTAAACGGTGTAACTACGTTTCTGTCTGTGTCATCTATCTCAAAGGTGAACACCTTATCAACAGGGAGCGTTACCCAATAGAACCATCTGCCGTTCTGACAGTAAACATCAGCGTTAGGCTTAACTTCTGCCAGACGCTTCACATCTATCTTATTGTTCTGTGCATAAACGATTTTAGAGCCTGTGCCTTTAGGTACTTCAGTTAATATCGAACTGAAATCATCCAAAAACGGCATGAAAAGATTACCGAACTGCCTTGGGTCAGTTCCGTAATGAGTGAAGTACATAAGGTCAAATGCGATGGTGTATTTAGAGATGTTGTTATAGCCAACTATCTTGACCCAATCACTCGGCAGCTGCTGCATAAAAGCATGGATTACTTTGTTGTGCGGTTTATCGACTGCATAGCGAGGATAGTAAAAGAATTTAACCTCTTGTAATGCCTGCCCTGTGATCTCATGGGTTATAGTTTTTATGTCGAATGTTGTGCGAAGCTTTTCAAGCAATTTCCACTCTCGCCAAAACTCCGGCTTTTTAGAATCCTTTTCGTCTACCAGATAAGGTGCGACATAGCTGTGATATGTAAGAAGATTCTGATAAACTGTCCTTGTATGAAATAACGGATATGAAGGATACTCAAGCCAATGTTCCACCTCACGTAACTCACGCTCATGTGTATTGACGTTTTCGATCATATCCTCTACATTCTGTTTACGATACTTCTTCGCAACAGATGATATTTGCTTAACCCTGGTGTTTTGGATGTAAGGGTCTTGCACTCCACGCCCTGAAAATGGAACACCGCCCAGACCTGCCGCTCCAAAGGCAGATACAAGGCGGTTATACGGCATGTCACCGTATTCTAAGGATAACTCCCTTAATCGTTTTGTTATTTCCGGGAATGACGCATACTTTAAGCTTTTAAGTTCGCTGTTCAGATTGAGTCTGTCTGACATTATCATTTTCCTTCGCTCGTTCGGCTTGTAAAGCCTGTTCAAGCCTTTCAACCATCAGTCCCATGCTTGCGGCAATCTTGTCCTGATGTTTCATCGTTTCCTCAGCGATGATTGCCATATTGCAGTCTAACAACCATCGTTTATCCGCATACGAAAGATAGCCCATTTCACTATCTCCTATTGCATTATAATTAGTAAATGGTAGGTTGATTTCATACAATAAGATGTAGGTTGGGGTTATTCGATAGAATCTTTTATCCTGCACAGCCAGAATATTCTCTTCTGTAGGCTCAAGTGCATATAAGGTATATTGCTTCTTGTTCTTCTTTCGTTTACTCAAAATGCCGTCCTCCTATTCTTCTCTGAACCAGTCTTTTATTCCCACCCATCTTGGAACTGTTCATTCCGATTTTGGATAAGCCTTTATACTTTTCGATCTCTTTCGTCCAATCGCTTTTACGCCCTTGTTTAACCAGATATGTACGTTCCAGATGTTGAGCAAAACGTAACGCATACTTTAATGCCGACCAACTATCTCGCTGTATGCTCTTGACTATTCTCCGTTCGCTCATGCCTGCCCCGGAGGGTACTTGTTTTAGGTTCTGTATCTGCCCTACAAGTTCTTTCGTCTTGCGGTACGGACGCAGTATAGCTTTATCGGCATAGTCATCCTTGATTCGATGCAGGCGTTTATATGCCTCAAGGCCCTCGGACTCATTTGCTGTGAGCAACTGTACGTTGCGGTTCTCAAACTGTATCTCTGCGTTCCTTACCATTTCCGAGTCAGGGTCAGTAACCCCGACACCGCCTGCCTTAACTGGATAGATTATCGGTATCGCACCTTCCAGTTCATATTCTGTGTATTGATCGTGGTTATATATGCACAAAGGGTTAAGACCATCTCCAAGATCCTGCATCAGTGCTTCAACTACAGCCTTGCCATATTGCCATCCGTCACACACGATATAGCTTTCTGACCCTTCATAGCAAAACCGATACCATATATCTTTCAGCTTCCTCGCCTGAAGCAT
>JAZOWR010000464.1:0-5451 GCA_045659345.1 Ructibacterium sp. | reverse complement strand
CTGAAAGACATGAGGAAAAGAGGTCTGTATGACTGGAACAAGTTCGGTCTCTCAAAACTTGAAGTTCTCGGGGGAGCTGAAACCATAGCGGAACGAGTTACCGGGGCTGAAATAGATGAACTCCTGAAGCACGATGATCTCGATTCCGTTGTTAAGCTGAAACTGCAAAAGGCCCGGGAGATACAGAAGCAGAAAGGCATCACGGACTTGGACGTTGCCAGAAACAACTACACTGAGCCTTATCTTATAGCATTGTCAGATGTTCTGGATACCGCCGGCGGAGCTTTTGAAGAATCATGGAGAATGTTTGTCAGAAGCTCGATAGCAGGAGGCACTAAAGAATACATCATGCATTACGGCGTCATCAGCGCCACTTTCTACGATCATAAAGTACGCGAAATTCATCATGGTTCTATAACTATGGATGAAAAAGAAGCTGATGATGCAGCAGAAACTTTATTAAACCGGATTCTCAGCAGGTTCAAGGGCAGAGCGAAGTTCCGGGGATACTCCTACGGAACTTTGCCGGAAGAACTGTGTTTTTCCGTGTTCGGGACGGTATTCATTCAGTACATGACAAAGGATATTCCGTACAATGCCGTTAACAGGAATATAAACATCAATACGGCAGTTAAAATAATAGGATACATTGATAAGTCCAGACAGTTTCATGCTGATAAAATAAACCCTTCCGATGAAATAATCAAGTCTATTATCAGTATGGAAAATCCCGCTTTTAAAAGATTCTATAACAATATAATATACGATGAATCTTTAAAGCCTGCTATTAAAGAAGAAAAAATACCGGAACTCAAACCGGAAAAAACCAATGAAGAAGAATTAGATAAAGATCTCTCCAAATCTGCAAATCCTGATCTGATACCGGAAACAGGAGAAAAGCCTTCTGAGTCAGACTATTACGATCCGACTAAAGAAGCAAGGGAATATAAAGGGAATGAACAGGAAGTTTCCGAATCCGGATACTTTGATCCGACTAAGGAAGCAAGGGAATATGCTGCAAATCCTGAACTGAATCTGACTCCGGAGACGGGAGAAAAACCCTCTGAGTCCGGGTATTTTGACCCGACAAAGGAAGCAAGAGAGTACAGTCCGGAAAACAATAAGAAAAAGTCCGAAAAGGAATCACAAAAACAGCAAACGCAGCAGAATGCGACATCCGGAGGTCTGCTGGATTTAGAAGCCCTCAGAAAGGCCCGTATTTTCAAAATAGACGGCAAATGGCACTCGGATAATCCCTTCGTGGATGCCATCATGCAGATTGAATCCAGACGCAACGAAAGGGCTTTTAACAAAAGCGGAGCCAAGGGACTGTTTCAGTTCATTCCGGGAACAGCAAAGGAAATGAATCTGACCGATCCCTACGATCCCTACGACAGCCTCAGGGCTTTCAAGCAGTACGTGGAAAGAAACGTCAGGTGGCTTAAGAAAAAGAACGTGCCTATAACTCCCACTAATGTGTACTTAACGCATCAGCAAGGCCCCGGCGGTCTGCCTTACATTTACAATGCATTAAAAGCCGGCAGAGAACCCGACAAGTACAGAGGCAATATCCTGAACAATACCATTGGAGGGCCTAAAAAGTTTGTAAACACGTTTAAATGGTATAAGGACTGGAACGACCATATAGCAAAGCTCATGCGAACCGCCATTCCCTTGAACATTCCGGCGGGTTCACAGACTCAGGAACAGAAACAGAAAGCGACTTCGGAATCCGCAGCATCGCCTGAACTTGCAGCGTCTCCCAAGACCGGCGAGAGAGCTCAGGATTATTCGGAACAACAACCGAAAAAGCAGAAAGCGGGAGATGCCGGAAAGGCCGCCAGTTACGCCGCTTCTCATGCCTTAGGATCTCCGGATTCGGCCACGCAAAGGGTAAATTACGTCGCCAATGCCCTTGAAAGCGCAGGATTTCATTTTGAAAAGCAGCAAAGCGCTTATATGTATCATACCAAAGGAATCCTTAAAAAGATGGGATTTCAGCTTGCTCATACCGGACAGAAAGACTTCATTCCCCGGAAAGGCGACGTTGCTGTTATAAATAGATACGGAGATCATCAGCAAGGACATATCAGCATTTTTGACGGGCAGAACTGGGTATCTGATATAAGGCAGAATTCTATATCTCCGTTTGATGACGCCCCGCAAGAATCCGATATCTGGATATACCGATATGAAAATCCGGAGTTAAATGCCGATTACAAATACGCTGATAACAATAATATTCTCCCCGGACAGAATGATCACGCTGACTTCAGACCTCCGGAGCAGAGAAAAGAATTAGCGGAAAATATAGTGTATAATGTTAATATCGGCAATAACAATAACAAGCATAGTTTTAAAGAAGGCGATGCTGAACTTCTTTTTAAAGTTAAACTCGAAGAATTGACCTGATGGCAAATTACAGAAAACTCATATCCGAAATACTTCATGAGGGTGCCAGAAGCACCAAATGGGATGTTATTATACCTGTGGTGGCGTCCAGCACATCCATTGACGAGGAGAAAATGTCTCTGCTGGCCAGGGATGTTACGCTGCCCTCTCTGGGAGTTAAAACCATGACCAAGAAGTACAAAGGCAGGGATATTCCTTTAGCGGGACAGGTATCAGTATCGAATGACTTTGATATATCGTTTCTGGTAGACAGAGATCATAACATCAGAAAGTATTTTGAGGAATGGATACTCAAATTTGACAGCCGAGGGTACGAGTGTACCATGATAAGCTCAAGGCTCGACGAAGTCCTGAAAGGACAGTTCAGTTCCGATAAGGATCTGTATAAAGACATCACCATAAATCAGTATCCTTTCGATGCCGTTATAGAACCGGGTTCTTCGGCGCAGCCTGTGGCTTCTTATGTGATGTACGGATGCTTTCCCGTATCTATAGGCTCGTTCTCCTACGGAAGCGACGGAGACAATATATTTGAACTTAAAGTATCATTTAACTGCTGTTATTATGAAAGAGTATACGAGTCTGTTACTCGAGGAGGTACTGTAACATGAGAGGCTATCCGAATCCCGTTACTACCATAACGGATCTCAAGGCGACCTACAAGGACGGATTCGCCTTTGACTCCAAGTACAGACTGGAACTGAACTTTCCCGCCAAGATACAAAGCGCTCTGGCTTCTAACAAGCTGAATATAGTATGTCAGAGCATTGAAATACCCAAAACGTCTGTAAAAACGCAGAAAATCATGTACCGAGGACTCCCCTTAACGTTAAAGGGGCAGGTTTCCTTTGATGAAACGTTTAGGATATCCGTGCAGGAGCAGGGACATTTTCAGATAAGAAAGGCCATGCAGAAATGGATAGACCTCTGCGATAATCTGGACGGAACTTCTTCAGAGGACTATATGATAGACGAAGTGTACCTGTATCATCTCGATACCAAGGGAAACCCCACGCTCAAGATAACCTTTTACGGGGTGTTTCTTACTGAAATAGGTTCGATTTCTTTGTCTGATACTTCCACGGAAGCCATAAAGTTCGACTGCACGTTCAGTTACAGCAATTACAAGATTGAAGCGGTGTAGAAATTACGGTTCAATGCCATAATCAAACAGAAGTCTCCATAAGGGCTTGTTCTTTCCGTAGTTGCTAACCCTTTTGCCTTTGTATTCGGCATAGTATGATTGATCAATAGGCCATCCGTGTACTGTTCTTGTCCACGGTTCGACTGTTCGGATATCAATTTTGTAAGACGAATTATCAAGAGGGAAAGAAATTTCAAGACCTTTTCCGACATTGATCGGTCTTCCCTCATTGGCAAGACCATGCTGAATGATCTCAATCACTTTCGGCCTGTACATTTCCTTGGCAGCTTCTTCGGTTCGATAATCGTATTTGACGAAAATAAAGGTATTTCCGCCACTCAGAATCTCGCCGGAACGCACATCTCGGCTTATTTCCTCGTACTTATGCACGATGTCGCTCACGTCATTGAAGTCTACATGCAAATCCTTGATAATAACATCAAGAGCGGTCGAATAACCGCCTCGTTGCTGCTTAACCGTAACCTGAGCAGGAACTTTGTAGCCTGCTTTTTTGAGGTCATTTCTTATGGTTTTTGCCAAATCGTTTCCATATTCCTCAAGCAAAAATTTGAATTTCATTTTAATTTCTTCCTTTTTAAGATAGAAGCCCCCCCGATTGGAGGGCTTTCATGTATTTATATTTTTTCCGTTCAGAACACCTCATTCACCACAATTTCAGAAAGACTGGCTTCGCTTTTCTGTACTTTAACCCTTCTGATAATCCGATCTCGTTTTTCTTTCAGGACGTCCAGAGGATTAACCAGCTTAATAGTATTCGGAATATTCTTGACGTCCTCTTTAAGTCTCTTGACGCTGCTGACAGCCCGGTCGATCTGCTCCTTGGTCTGAGTAACAGAGTGATAAACAGCCCGGATGTTGTCAAGGCTTTCATCAAGATTCAGTTCGCAGTCTGCTATGTTAGCCGATGCTGTGTCTATGGTTTCTATGGTTTTCTGAGCCGCAGCAACCGCAGACGTAACCGCTCCGGAAACGTTTTTAATTGTAGAAACAGTTTGATTAGTTAAGTTATTATATACTCTTTCTATTTGTCCTAAAGTGGCGTCCTTGATTACGGCGTCTATGTTCATGATTTCATTGACGCTGCCTAGTGCCCCGGCGATGTTGATACCGGTGCTCTGAGCAAGTATATTGTTCACCACTCCCAGAGTCTTTCTGTTCTTGCTCAGGAGAGTATCTATCCCCAGAGCCACTTCGGCATCCCGAACCTGATTTGTAAACTGCATTTTTACCGGTTCCGTAACGCTGTTTATCTTTTGGTTCGCATAATCCATGTAACCCTGAATTTCCTTGGTGACGCCGTTTATTTTGTCGGTGAACTCGTTTACCGTCCCCGTTATCTGACTGTTCAGATCAGCCAGAACATCAGCGCATTTATTGAGCACGGTACGTTCCCTGTCGGGCTTTGCTGGCTTTAAAAGGCCGTTCAGCGTATCCGAGCGAGGCATGGCGCAGTTATTTGACAGGTAATCCTCTTTTTTGGGATTATCGAACCGGCAAAGAACAAGACGGATAAAGAACCTCTGATTAACCACTTTGAAGGTGCAGTTTTTTATGAGCCAGTTTCCGGAATACCGATAATCTCCCTGCATCATATCAGGCAGATTGCCGGTTACGGCATTGATCTGAACGGAAGTTACCGTCCCCGGGTTGCACTCTGACAGTGTTGAAGTACAGTAAATCACAAGACTGTTGTACTGAATGTACTTGTGCATATAATCTCTGATAATTCTCATGTTTTCAGTAGTTCCGGAACTTTCGGTGTATGCTCTGGTTTCAAAGAGATTCCGGAATTCATCGGCATTGCCGTTAAGCTCGACGAGTTTCAGAATATCCCCTGTTTCTATTTTCTGAGTGACTTGCTTCTTGCCTTGCTT
>JAZOWR010000463.1:0-3222 GCA_045659345.1 Ructibacterium sp. | reverse complement strand
GAACACCGCACGGCTTTTAGCAGAAATCTGCCCTTTTTCCTCCATATCAACGAGTAGTTCTTCCATCCTCCGCAAGGTTTCCGGCAGGACTTCTTCCTCATTATAACAGGGAATTACCACATAAAGCACTGTATCCCTCACTCTGTCCACCTCGCTTTAACAAAAAAGGGCGGACTCAAGTCCGCCCCTGTTTTCTAATTATTCAGCCGGGGTCTCGGTTTCTGTACCCTCAGTTTCTGCCGGGGTTTCTTCCCCTTGTGCTTCAGCCTGTTTCTGAACCTCTGCCAGATCATCTGCTGTCATTACGATATTACCCTCTGCGTCTACCATGTTGCCGTTCTCATCCAGGGCTACGGAAGGAACCTCACCCTCCGTCTGGGATTGCGCAGACTCTACTTCGTTTGCCTTATTGTAGCTGTTGATAGCAACGCCGGCAAAGGTAACGGAAGAAATAATAAAGAGCACTGCTACGACTGCGGTAAACTTTTTGAGCATCGCATCAATGGTTCTGCCCTTGTTTTTACCAAAAAAGGTTTCTGCACCACCGGCAATCGCACCGGACAGCCCTTGCTGTTTTCCGTGCTGAAACAAAACAATAATGATCAACGCCAGGGAAAGTATTACATGAATAATGGTCAATGCTAACATCATAGTTCAAATATCCTCCTCGTTCTTATCGAACACGATTTTATCCAGTATGTGCCATTGTACCATAGAATGACGGATTTTTCAAGTGGTTTTTTAAAATTTGTCAAACTTTTTTCAACTTCTTGACCTTTCTTTCTTCTTATTTTATAATGTTCCTATCACTAAACTACAGGAGGACTGTATGAAACGCTTGCTTCCGC
Source organism: Ructibacterium sp. (assembly GCA_045659345.1). Classification (GTDB taxonomy): domain Bacteria; phylum Bacillota; class Clostridia; order Monoglobales; family Monoglobaceae; genus Ructibacterium. The sequence continues at coordinate 2,374 of JAZOWR010000463.1, read as the reverse complement.
TGTTACTGATTTGTCTCCTGTGCGGTTGCCATGCCCCGCAGGAAGAAACTCAATTTTTGATGGATACCGTCTGCACCATCCGTGCAGGTGGCAGCAACGCAGACTCTGCCATCTCTGCCGCTTTTGCCGAAATAAAAGAGGTTCAGGATGCGGTAAATTTCTATGACGAAGCTTCCACAGTTTCCCAATTCAACCGTGCCAAAGCCGGTGAGGCTATCCCCTTGGATATCCATACTGCCACCATTCTCAAAACCGCACTTGCGGTTGCAGAAGCATCTTCCGGCGCGTTTGATATTACCATTGCTCCGGTGAGCTCTCTCTGGGATTTTCATCAGGGAATCTTACCCGATGCAGACATACTCTCAAAGAATCTTTCTTTGGTAGGCTGGGAATACCTTATCTTTGACCCTTCTGCGCAAACCCTGACCAAGACCAAAGACGGCGTTGCCATTGATTTAGGAGGCGCAGCAAAAGGCTATGCTGCAGACAGAGCAGCAGCGGTATTAAAGGAACAAGGTGTCACATATGCTCTTTTGAACCTTGGCGGAAACATCTATGTTTTTGGCAAAAACCCCAATCGTTCAGACGGATCCTGGCAGGTAGGGATTCAAAAGCCCTTTGCGGATACCGGCGTGTATACCAACATTCACACACTCTCGGAAGGCGCAGTAGTAACCAGCGGTATCTATCAACGAAATTTTACCCAAGACGGTGTCCTTTATCATCATATTCTGGACCCCAAAACCGGCTACCCCTTCCATGGGGAACTTGCCGGCGCTACCGTTTGTGCTGATTCTGCCCTGCTTGCAGACTGCCTGTCCACCGCCTGCCTGATTCTTGGCGAAGAAGACGCACAAAAACTGGCGGAACAATTTCACACAACGCTGTATTTAGAGCCTCGTCCGTAAGACGAGGCTCTTTAAAACGGAAGCTCTATGTAATCAGAAATCAGAATATAAAGCAGAGCATAGAGAATCATAGGATCTTCCAGCTCCTCATTTTCCAGCAACAGAAAAATCAGTCCGGCAAGCAGCAAATCCTCGGCACTAAGCACGCCCAAGACCTTTTTTGTTTCCGGATTATAAAGAGCCGGCGGTATCATCCCCAAAATGGGATTCTTGCGGGATTTTGGCGGTTGCTTTTTCTCCGGCAATTTCTGAACGGGCGGATTCGGTTTGGGTGGCGGCTTGGGTCCTTGCTCCGATTGGAAATTGGGACGGGAGGCAGGGGTCGGTGCGTAACGATGATACATCAGCCTCCCCCCTGCCCCTCTTTCATTACCGCAAGGATCTGTCCAAGGCTGAGCATCTGCATCGCCTGATCCACCTTATCCCGTCTGGACGGTTTCAAAAAGGGCTTTAGCGCCCGAAGCAGCTGTGCCTGACTGCTGTTTTTTCGACTATTCATAGCACTCATGGCTTGCTGAACCCGCATCATCATTGCAAGATTTTCCGGCTCAATTCCTCCGGTTGCCATGCCGGGAGCGCCCTCAGCGGGCGTCTGACCGCCGAGCATCCCCAGAAGGTTTTCTATCGTCTGTTGTCCCTCTTCTCCGGAGAGCATCTCTTTGAGCATATCTACTGCACCGGATAAGTCCATGGATTCGTCAAGCATGGTATGCCCTCCCCCGCAGGAATTTTATTTTTCTTTCAAAATCCGGTTGATTTTGTTCATAACCTCCGGATTGCTTCTCAATTGGTTATAAAGTGCGGGATTATTCCTAAGCTCCTGCTCTAAATCTGCAGCGCTTAACCCGCTGAGTTTTTTCCCCAATTCTCCCATGTTTCCTTGACGAATGGTTGCCTCAATCTGCTTCATCTGCGCAGGTGTCAGTATCTTTTGCATCTGCCCCATAGCTTGTTGCAGATTCTGCGGATTAAGATTTTTAAGCAAGTCTTCTATCTGCATGGAATTCCCTCCTCATCATACTTCTACTTATACTCTATGCAAACAAGGAAAAAATAGTGACAGATTTTCAAAATTGTGGTAGAATAAGAACAGTGTAAGGAAAGGAGCATCCGCATGAAGGCATTGATACTCAGCGACTCACATCGAGACTTTTCCTCCATTCTTCGTGCTATGGAACAGGAGAAAAACATTACCCACATCATCCACGCCGGTGATGTACAAAAGGATGTCGATGATATTATGGCACTCTGGCAGGAACTGCCCTGCATCTCGGTGCTTGGCAACAATGATTTTAATGTATGGGGTGAGCCGACACAAAGAGAGTTTATCTTAGAGGGAAAACAGATTTTGCTAACCCACGGGCATCTTTACAGAGTAAAATCCTCCCTTGCCCCGCTGCAAAAGGAGGCAAGGTCTATTCAGGCAGACATCTGCATCTTTGGTCATACCCATCAACCGTTTTTGG
>JAZOWR010000462.1:0-1799 GCA_045659345.1 Ructibacterium sp. | reverse complement strand
ATATGGGTGAAGTTGATATTAAAAAGCAGCATCCCAATGTAGTAAGAATGAAGATGCTCGGTGCCAATGTCATTCCTGTTAGCAAAGGTCTTAAGACCTTAAAAGAAGCCTGCGATGCAGCATTTGAAGCGTATTTAAGAGAATATGAAACAGCAATTTATTGTATTGGAACTGCGGCAGGTCCGCATCCTTTTCCTAAAATAGTGAGAGATTTTCAGTCTGTCATCGGCATAGAAGCAAGAGAGCAGTATCTGGAAATGACAGGGATTTTCCCTGATGCTGTTTGTGCCTGCGTCGGAGGGGGTTCCAATTCTATCGGTATGTTTGTTCCATTCCTTGCAGACCCTGTTGAAATCTATGGAATTGAGCCGTTAGGAAGAGGAGAAGGTGTTGGTGACCATGCTGCAACAATGAAATTCGGCAAAAAAGGTATCATTCATGGTTATGAGAGTTATGTGCTCCAAGACGAAAACGGAGAACCTGCACCGGTATATTCCATAGCGAGCGGTCTTGATTATCCGGGCGTTGGACCTGAGCATGCTCTTTTGCGTGATATGAATCGCATTCATTACGAAACGGTATCTGATGAGGAGGCAATGGAGGCATTCTTCCTGCTTTCCAGATACGAAGGAATCATACCGGCGATTGAAAGTGCGCATGCCGTTGCTTATGCGATTCGCTATGCCAAGGAACATAAGTCTGGCTCGATTTTGACATGTCTTTCCGGCCGTGGAGATAAGGATATTGACTATGTATATGAGAATTACGGCTGTGGCGAAAAATTTAAACTGGATTACGAAGTATAACAAAGGAGAACCGAAATGCAGATGGTTTTGTTGACTGCCCTTGGTGTGGGCGGCTCGACCTTGATTGGGTCGGTGATAGGATTTTTCTTTCGCAAGATGTCCCATAAATTCAGCGATATGATTCTCTCTTTTGCGGCGGGGGTTATGCTCGCGGCAGCGGTGTTTGGTTTGGTTCTTCCTTCGTTGGAATATGGAGGAAAGTTCGGTCTTCCTATTGCGGTGATTGGAATTTTTGTTGGCGCGTTATGCTTGAACTTGATGGATAAATTTGTTCCCCATCTGCACAGGCTTGCGGGTGTGGAGAATGAAGGACACAGCACAAATGCGAACCTGAGCAAAGTCTTGCTTTTTGTATCGGCAATTGCCATCCATAACCTGCCGGAGGGAATTGCGGCGGGCGTTGGATTTGGCACAGAAAATACGGCTGAGGCACTATTGATTGCCAGCGGTATTGCCCTGCAGAATATTCCTGAGGGAATGGTAATCATCGGTCCTATGCTGGCTGCAGGGATTAGTCCCAAGAGAACCTTTGTATGTGCGCTGGCGACCGGTCTTGTAGAGGTTGTCGGCACCCTTTTGGGGTATTTTGCGGTTCATGTTGCGTCGGCAGTTTTGCCTTTTGCTCTTGCTTTTGCAGGTGGAACGATGCTTTATGTCATCAGCGATGAAATGATACCGGAAACCCATGCCCACGGCAGCCAACGAGCTGCGACCTATGCTCTGCTTGCGGGATTTTCTTTGATGCTGGTGTTTGATGTATTGCTTGGATAAAAGCATCTGCTACAAAGCTCTTCTGCAACATCAGTATGGTAAAAAGAAGGATATATAAAAAACTGTAAGTATGCAGAATATTGTAATTGCTTCATCAACAGAGCCGGTGTGCCCCAATGCATATCTGGCTTTGTGTTGTGTTTATGCTTAAATTCTTGGAAACCATGCCTCAACGGTATGATTGCAGAAACACCATTAATGTTGCAGTGCTTAAATAAATTA
>JAZOWR010000461.1:0-4755 GCA_045659345.1 Ructibacterium sp. | reverse complement strand
TTAATTGTCAATGCCGGGAAAGATTTTTCTATGGCCTTGATAATTTTCCCGCCAACATTGATGTTTTGTAGCTTTGTCATAAACCACGGTTTTACATAGGTTGTGTACCATTCGCTAATGACGTTCGCTTTGAGTTTGATTTTTTCACCAATGCCAGAAAATGCGGTTTTCAATGGCTCTACAATGTTCGTATTTACCCATTCAGCAACGTTCTTGAACGGCTCTTTGATGCCCTCTAAAATGCCCTCGCCAACGAAAACGCCCTCTTCTGCCATGACCGTTGACGGAGAATGAATACCAAACGCCGCACGGAAAGCGTCAACAAACGGAATAAGAATATAGTCATGTACCCATTGTCCTGCCGAAACAATGGCGTTCCAAATTCCTTTGAAAATTCCCTCGACTATATCTCGTCCGCACCAGTCGCCGTCACCGTCTGCGTCAATGAATTGCAGGAAATACGTCTTTATATCTTCCCACATTCCGCTTGCAAACCCGGCAATTACGCCGCCGATTGCGCCAAGTGCGTTGCCAAGAAACCGGAAAATGCTTGCCACAAGCCCATTCCAGTCAATGCCGGAAATAGCTTCGCTAAAGCGGTTGTACAGATCACTACCAACGGCTTGCCAGTCAATGCCCTCAAACCAGTCAGATGCGTTCCCAAGGGCGGTTTTGATGTGTTCGACAATGGAGTTGATACCGTCCATAACGTCAAACTGTTCAAAGTCTACCCACTCATAGCCGCCGCCGGGTCCGCCGGAAGAACCGCTACCGCCGCCACCGCCGGACTGATTTTCCGCCGGGAGTCTGTTCAACTCGTCAAACGGCGCAAGGTATTTCAACGCCTCTTTTGCCGCCGCACCCGCTCCGCCAACCGCTTCGGCAAGGCCGTTTGCGCCCTCTGTCGCCCTGTACCATCCACTCGCCCCGCTCAATTTCGCAAAAATCATCGTCAGCACATTTGCGAACTTCGTGATAAGGCCGATAAGGGACGTAAGGATTGGCGCAATGCTGGTGTACAGCGTGCCAAACGCTGCGCCCACCTGGTTTTTCATCTGCGAAGATGCGGCTTTAACTCCGTCCAACGCCTTTGCGTAGTTTGCGAACTCGCCTCCGGACGCTTTGGTAAAGTCGTAAAAACTCTGTGCGCCCTCTTTAATCGCATCCGTGATACTTCGGATTACGGCACGGATCAGACGGTACTTTGCAATCCGGGCTATACTCTGCGCAAAAGACTTCATCTTTGGGGCTGCTTTCTCCGCAGACTTCCCGGCCTTTTCCGCCTCCTGCGAAACCCCCTTTGTCGCCTCTTTGAATTTTTCCGTTTGCTGCGCCGCAACGATGGCTTTCAGCCCAAGTTTTTCAAGAGCCGCCAGCAGCTTTTCAAGGCCGTTGGTGTCTACCTTGATTACAAGATCGTCAATTACAGTAGCTATTTGTTCTCACCACTCTTTTGGTGCTGCCTGTCCCACGCCTTTTTGAAAGCCGTAAGATTGGCAATAATCTTTTCGCGCTCACGCTGCGCTTTGTCTTGCTTTTCTTCTTCCGTTTCAAGGCCAAGATCCACGGGCTGCTTTATGTACTCCGCTTTCTTTGCGCCCTTTTTGCCAAACGTATTGTCTATAGCTGCGCTAAATGCGGAGTAAACATACATTCCTTGCAGCCACGCAAGGTTGTTTTCCTGCCGTTGGCGTAACTTGTGCGCCTCACGGTAAGCCCTGGTTAGAAGTGGGGAGGCGTACCAAAACTCGTCTGCGGTCATCCCTATGGACAAGTAGTAAGGTAACGCCCCCCAAAAAACATCTGTATAGGTGGACGGTGAATCGGCGTGATTTACAGTTTCACCGTCACGGTGGGGTTTTCGTCCGCCTGTCCGTCTGTAAGGGCGGAGAACGGAACGGCATACAGTTCCCCAAGCCGTTCAAGAAGCCCGTCCGGGATCCCGCCAAGCCCGTCAAGCAAGGCATCGGTCTTTGCCCGTGCCACGTTCTTGTGGTGCATACGAAAAGCGTAGAACCACAATTCCGGTACTTTGGTCATGGGATAGTCGGCAACATCGTTGATTTTGAACCCCCGTGCTTCGGCAAACCGCACCGCCTCACGGTTAAATTCAAGCGTGTACTCCATCCCGGTTTCGTCATCGTGGACGATAATAGGTTTAACTGTCTGCGCCATTTCGTTCTCCTTTTCCTTTTAATTAGTTGTTTATCAAACGGATCCGGTGGAACTGGTGTCCCAGCCGTGGATCTGGTTAGGCGTGATATACGCCTCGATTTCCAGAACGGCGTTCACGTCCATAGCGGTCATCCCAAGGTTGGCGGGGATCCCGGCAAAATAGAAACTGCCGAAAGACGGAACCATGATTTCAAACCAGGTCGCCTTATTGGTGGAAAGTCCGGTGGTGTACGCCGAAACAAGATTCGCCCAAGCGGTCTTGAAGCCCGTGGTAAGGTTGGCGGTAAAGGACAGCGCACCGCCGGGGTCTTTCAGACCCGCAATGTAACGCCGCCACTCGGTGTCGCTCAAATCCGTAACTTCAAGGGACTCCGGCTCCGGGTTGAAGTCCGGGATTGCCTTGATGTTAGGAACGGTGGTATAGGCAGCCGTAGGCCGGGTGCCAGCCGTAGTTTCCACGCAGTATTTCAGCAGAACGCCAGCGGTAGAAAGTTCCTGCGCCATTAGCTTTGCTCCTTATCTTTGATAGATTTGATACACAAGGTCATTGCCAACTTTTGTTGGCTCTCCGACAATCGCATGATACCTTGCCACCATGCGATAAATAGTCCGGTCTACGTTGGGGACTTGCCGGGTCATCGTGCGCCAGAATTTCATTCCTTGCATGGCATCATCCGCCACTTTAAGAATTGCCCTGGCTTGCAGTTTTGCCCCGGTTTCAAGGTCGCTGTACACGTTGATGGCATACTGCACATCTGCGTGGTGTTCAGACACTTGTTCGTCCTTGCTGTAAACGTATGTGTAGTTAGTGTCCTCTGTTACCGTCACACACGGGAATGATGCCGGAACGTCAACATATTCACCGTAGACAGATGCGGTTGGGTACTGCGCAAGTACGGCATCCCGGACAACGGACAAAACCTTATTTTCAATGTCGATCATCCAAACACCCTCCTTGCAATATCCGGGGCTTGCTGCTGCATATGAATACACGCTTCTTGCATACCGCCCATAGCGGGAGTGCCCCGCAACATCAGCTTTTCGCCGTCCGGTGTCTTATAAAACCAGTACCCCTTTTGGGCGTACATACCGCCCGTTGCACGGCTCCAAGAGCCGTCCTCAATCGGGAACTCCGATTGAATTGCAAACGTTGGATTGTACGTCACGCCCACGCCAGTACCGAACTCAATAAACGCCGCATCTTCGCCGCTTGCGATTATTTCCATGCTGGTTTCATCTTCGATTGAAACCGCCGCATAAACATGAACGCCGCCGTTTCCGTATTCCGGGTTAACGTTGTCAAACGCCTCCTGCGCCGTTTTAACGCCAACGTCCGCCAGATCATCAACGTATGTGCGGTACTTCTCGACAAAGCCCCTCGCCCACTCCGCCAGTTTCACCCGGAGATCACCACGTCTTTGCTTACGTCAACGCCACGAATGGCAATCGTTATGCTGTTCAGACTGTTGGCAACCTGGTACACAACGTAGTTGTACGGGTCGGTGGTCGGATCGGCTTCAAACCAGATAATGCTGTCCTCTTTGATGGGACAATCCATGTCCGTGGTTGTGAACGTCCGGTCATACGATGCCTCGACACCGAACATATCCACGTCCGCCGTTCCCCGGCTCTGGCTCATGTTCACGGGGTACAAAACGGGCTGACCGTACGTCAGCTTGAACACGCCAGTATGGTTTCCGTACTCGTCAATGACTTCCGTTTTTCCGGTATACAGGGCGTACCACATGGGTTGCTTGTTGATTTCCAAAGAACGCATGGGCTTACCTCACCCCGGCATAGGGGATAACGTGATTTCTGATGTACTCCACCATGTCCGTAAAATGGAACGTGCGGTAAATCTGGTTTTCGTTATGGCTGGTCTGGTTTTCGGCACCCCGGATATTAAACCCGGCGACAACGGCGTGAACTTGCGTCATGGCATCCTCATCGTCCGGGTCGGTCATGCCGTCCGGCACTCCAATAAGACTGTACTTGAACTGAATAATCTCAAACGCCGCCATGCCAAGGTAGTTCGTCAGCAGCGTGTCCTGTGACGTGTCGCTGATGCCAAGCATGGTTTTCAAATATGCCAATTTCTGCGTGTCGTTCATCGTACAACCTCACTTTTGTGCGTTATAAAAGCGCATGGGGTGGGTGAAAGGACAAGCCCCACCCCATGCAAAGGAAAAGGGGGCAGATTAGCCGGAAATGGTGCTGTCGCTGGAAACGTAGATGCCGTATGTCTTGTGGGACAGCACCCACGCACCGTGCGCAAACCGGGGCTGAACCAGCCACGCATCGGCCTGCTGGTTTTCGTTGGGGCTAAACACACGGGCGGTGTAGTGCTTCATCACCTGGACAACAGCGGACGGATGCACAATCATGTAGTTGATGCCGGAACCGTTGGGGCTGTAGTCGCCAGCATCGTCATTGTCGCTAGGAGTAGCCAGCGTAATGGCGGTGTAGAAACGGCTCTGCGGCACACGGATGACACGCATATCGTTGTACATCTCAATGACATTGTTCACGTTGGGGTCACCGTTCATGACCATACGGGTAATGCCGCCCTTGAGAAGGCCA
>JAZOWR010000460.1:0-3697 GCA_045659345.1 Ructibacterium sp. | reverse complement strand
AGGTATATCGGGAGCATTATAGGTAAGGAGAAAAAATGAGAAAACCATTAATATATTTATAATTTGTAATACAATGTTTAAACGATTGGTTTTGCAGGACGATGCCAGTGTATAAACTACACCGAATGATGCGATAACACTGATGTAAAAAATAGAAATATCAATATAACTAAGGTTGTATCCTATTATGCCGGAATAGGTATAATATAAGGTTATTATCAGCAATACGCCAAAGAGTGCACCTAAAATCATTGCAGAAGATATACAAGGGTATTCATCTTTCAATTTTATGTTTAGGTATATTGCATATAGCAACATTGGAAAGTATATCAGTTTTGTGTGTTCCCAGATAGATTCATTGACCGGGGTAAATAATCCAACCAATAAGTTGTTGCCCGACAGACGATAACCAAAGTGCAGCAATGTTCCCAAGACAGATACAAAGATTATACCTGACAGTATGTAGGATTTCATACCTTTCATATAGATCACCCATATAGATTATGAAACAGTGAGAAAAGATATGCCTCATATTAAAATTCTTATGAATAAATTCCTTTTGCAAAAAAGGTTTTTGCAATAAAATGTTTGATACGGGTAACTTGGAAATTGTAAAAATCGAAATATTTTTATTTACATTTCCGCGGATTTATGGTATTCTATAAAGAAAAGGAGCGCGTTTGATATGTCTAATATTTGGCACGATATTTCCCCTAAGAGAATTAATGCAGAAGATTTTATGTGTGTGATTGAAATCACGAAAGGCAGCAAAAAGAAGTATGAGCTGGATAAAGAAACCGGCTTTTTGATGCTGGACCGAATTTTGCATACCTCAACGCATTATCCGGCAAACTACGGATTTATTCCCCGCAGCTATGGTGATGACAATGATCCGCTGGATGTCTTGCTGATTTGTTCAGAGCAAATTGAACCGATGACCCTGGTGCGTGCGTATCCCATTGGTGTAATCAGTATGATTGATAACGGACGCAAGGATGACAAGATTATTGCTGTCCCCTTTAGTGATCCGTACTATAATATGTACCATGATATCAGTGAATTGCCCAACCATGTGTACGAGGAGATGCGTCACTTCTTTACGATTTATAAGAATCTTGAGAACAAGGATACTGCGGTTGATGAAGTAAACGGCAGGGAAGAGGCGGTCCGCATTATTGATGAAGCCATTGAGCATTATATCGAAAGCTTTTGCAAATAAAAGGAAGTGAGAACATGGGTAGAGAGAGGCGTCAAAAACTCAGCGACAGAGTTTTGCCTGCCTATACCAAAGGCGAAGAAATCTTTAATATGGTGACTCACATTGCAGGCGGTGCCTTTGGTGTTGTGTACCTGGTGCTTTGTGTGATTATGGCAGCAATCCATCGCAGTCCCATGGGTGTGGTTGCCTCTTCGGTTTACGGCGCATCGGTGATTGTTTTATTTACCATGTCCAGTATCTATCACGGAGTTCGCCCGTCTACAGCAAAAAAGGTTCTGCAGGTGATTGACCACTGCACCATATATTTTATGATTGCAGGGACCTATACCCCAATTGCACTTTGTGGCGTTCGTTCGCAAAACACGGCAGTTGGCTGGGTGCTGTTTGGAATTATCTGGGGTGTCACCGCTCTTGCGGCAACCTTTACTGCCATTGATTTAAATAAATACAAAAAATTATCCATGCTCTGTTATCTGGGAATGGGTTGGTGTGTGGTAGGATTCTGGAAATTCACCTATGCAGCAATCGGTGCAGGCGGTGCTGCATTGCTGATTGCGGGCGGAATCCTCTATACTGTCGGTGCGGTTCTTTATGGCATTGGCAAGAAGAAAAAATTTATTCACTCGGTGTTTCATATTTTTGTGGATTTGGCAAGCGTGTGTCATTTCCTGTGTATCTTGTTATATGTGCTATAAAAAAATCCGCAATCTCAGGATTGCGGATTTTTGCTGTGTTGTTTCATAAGAAAGAGTGCCCTTATGCGGGTTCGTAGCATCGGCTATTTGAGCATAATCACCGCACCCTGCCGACCGGTTTGTTCCTTGTGCGTGCGATAGGAATAAAAACGGTCTGCATGGCAGACAGTGCAAACGCCGCTTAAGTCGATGTTGGCTTTGGGAACACCAAGGCACAACAACTGGTCTTGATTCATGCTCCAGATATCGACCAGGACCTTGCCGTTTTCTTGCGGCGTAAGATACGCAGACGGAAAGACCGTGGCATCCTCCTGGCTAAAGGTAAAGCAACAAGGGCCGATAGAGGGGCCGATGGCGACCAAAATATCCTGCGGCAGGCTTCCGAACCGTTCTTGCATCAAGGTAACTGCCTTTGTGCCAATGCCCTGAATGGTGCCTCTCCATCCGGCGTGTACGGCAGCGATCACCTGACGAACAGGGTCGAAAAAGAGAATCGGCACACAGTCAGCAGAAAATACCATCAGCGGAATTTGCGGAAGATTTGTCATCAATCCGTCCGTGTCTTCGATATCGCCTTCTATTACAATACCTTTGCCCGCGTCCTCTTGGGTGACAATGCGAATATTGTCGGTGTGGGTCTGTTTTGATAGGACCATGTTCGCAAGATTGAGTCCTAAATCCTCGGCGACCAGCCGATAGTTTTCTCGTACAGCATTTGGGTCATCCCCAACTCGAAACCCCAGATTGAGTCCGCTGATCTTTCCTTTGCTGACCCCGCCGAGGCGTTCGGTAAACCCGTGGCAAACCTTTCCGGTTTGACATAATAATTCAGATACAAGATACCTTCGGTTTTTAAAAGAATATGGTTTCATAAGCTAAAAAGGGAGATGCGCTGAGGAAAAACGCAACCGCTCGACAGCAGTGGTTTTTCCGGTGGATGGGTCGATGTCGAAAATACAGCCGTGGAACCAGACTTCGCCCTCGGCTTTATCAAAGCGGAATCGTTTTCCGGATTGATAGTAAAAATTGACGATAATATCCTTGCGAACGCCAAGAACCGAGTCTTCCACGCCGGTCATACCAAGATCGGCAATAAATCCGGTTCCCCCGGGCAGAATCCGCTCGTCTGCGGTTTGGACATGGGTATGAGTGCCAAAGACAGCACTGACCTTTCCGTCAAGAAAATGTGCCATGGCAATCCGTTCGCTGGTTGCCTCTGCGTGCATATCTACTAAAATTACTTCTGCATCCATGGACTTAAGTGCCCGTTCTGCGGCGTGAAAGGGACAGTCTGCCGGTGACATATGAATGCGTCCTATCAGATTTAAAACCCCAACACGGCAGATGCCGATATCCTTGACTACATAGCCTGTACCTTCCAATTCCGGCGGAAAGTTATAAGGGCGGATAATACTGGAGTTATCCTCCAACACCTGAGAGGATTCTTTGTTGGCGAAGGTATGGTTGCCCATGGTGATGACATCTACACCCCGTTCAATGAGGGTGCGGGCAATATCTGCGGTAATACCGTTGGTGTTGGCTGCATTTTCGCCGTTGGCAATCACAAAATCTATATGATAAAAGTCCCGAATCCGATTCAGGTTGTTATACACAAACTCCCGACCGTCCTCGGCAACAATATCTCCAATTGCAAGAATTCTCATACAAGTTCTCCTTTTTCCTGTTTCTGGCGAACTGCTTCGTAAAGCAGAACCCATGCGGCAACCGAGGCGTTTAGTGATTCGATGCGTCCAATCATCGGGATTTTGACCAAGAAATCGCA
>JAZOWR010000459.1:0-5778 GCA_045659345.1 Ructibacterium sp. | reverse complement strand
ATTTCACTCTGGGATGATATTTCGCTGTCACCGGCAAACAAGACGCTGTTTTCGCCGTAGTCCATCCGCAAAACCAAGGACTGGTTATTCAGTTTCATAAACTCGCCTTTTGCCTCCGGCCACAATACATGATAGCTGGCTTTTCCTATCTCTATGTTCTCTCCCGGGACAAGTCGCCGAAGCGGAATCTCTGCCTTTGCCGCCAAATCCAACAATTCTTTTTCCTCCTCTGTTTCAGAGAAAAACCGCGGCAGATAGAGCATACGAATAGGGAACCCATTCCTCAAAAGTTCTATCACTCCCATACAATGATCGGTATGGAAATGCGAAACAACAACCGCATCCAAAACGCGGACATTTCTGGTTGCCAAATATCTGGTAAGAATTTGACCGGAACCCTCGTCCCCTCCGTCAATCAAGACATTACCGCCTCTGCCCGCCTGAATCAAACAGGCGTCGCCTTGTCCTACATCAACAAAGCTGACCGAAACCGGTCTTGACAAGAAAAAACCTGACAAGGCAAGGGCAATCATCACAATTGCAGTGATCCACGCATATGTTACCGATTTCCATGGTTTCAACATCACAATTCACATCCTTACCCTCTGTATTGTATCTTAGATACAGCAAAAAGTCAAATCTGTTTCAAGCTTTCTATATAGGCGATATATTCATCCGGTTTGACCACCTGCAATGCAGGATATTGCATGCAAAGCCGACGGAGAATTTCGCCCGTTTCATCGGTAGAACCAAAATCTATGACAATCATATCTTCCGTGACATCTGTCCAGGCAAGGGATCGAATCAGCCCTTCTGCGGAATCCTCAGCATTTTTGAGACCTAGCATACGATGCATACAAATGGGAGCCGTACTTTTTCTGCTGCGAGAATAATAGACTCCTTTTACAATGATCTGTACCATGCCGTATACGGCAAAAAATGAAACTATGATAATCCATAAACCTAACATAGAACACCCTCCTGCATAAACGATCTATTACAGTTTATGCAAAAGGGTGTTTTTGGTACTAAATTCTAAAGTAGTCAAACAAGCTGCCAAAGTCAATACCGCCAATGGTTGCATTGCGATAACGCAAATACAGGTCACGATTTCCGTCCTGCAGAGTATGGGTAGTAACTCCGCAAATATGGGACATATAGGTTTCGATGCACGCCGCCAGGTGATCACAGGCACGAATCACCCGCCCGTCTACCGGCATGAATGTATCCTCATTGTAGCTTTGATTGATTTCCTCTGCCGTGGTATGAGTCAGCACTCCGTTTAAAAGAATCTTATCAGAGAATTCATCATCAGTATAATAGGAAATCTCTCTTTGCCATTCCTCGGGAATCAACGGATACAGCACCTGCTCCATCTGTTCTTGCTCAATGCTTTTAATCAGGGCATCAAGTCCTGCTACCGAGTTTTTAACAGGCGAAACAATATCGCGGGTCAACACCTCCGGAATATCATGGAACAACCCCGCCAGAAAATTGTTGATAACACGCTGACGACATGCCCCCATTTCGCAAGAACACAAATAGGACAATACTGCCACAATCAACATATGGCCAATCACCGAGGTCGCCGGTATTCTGGGGGATCGGCACCAGCGTTGCTGGAATCTAAGTTCTCCCAGCAAATTAACAAACCCTTGATAGTTATTATTCTTCATAAAAGTCTTAAAGCAGGGAAGGCCTTCTAAGGTTTTAAGTTTATCGTCAAGCTCCCTGCGTGTATGATCAATACCATAGTAGGTACGGCTCATGTTATAAATAATATCAAACTCCCATTTGGTCGCAAGATAATGAGCAGCTTCCAACACACCTTTTTCTTCTTTGGCATAATCCGCATCGGTAAAATAGCGTTCAAAGCGCTCCAAAAAGCCACCCGGAATCGACTGCAGATCAGTCCTGAGTTCCTCAATAACCCAACGGTTAAGCTCTGCTCCTTTTTCTTCCATCAGACGGTGAAAAATGGGAGGCTTGATATCCGTCAGCACCAGACGGTGCAAGAACTCAAAAATTCCTCCCTCTATCAGCAAGAGCCAATCTGTTTTGGGATTGAGCTTTCCCAGGGTATAAGCACAAAGAAGTTTATGCGACTGCTTATCAAGTTCGGTAAATCCTCTTGACGGACGAATATGGTCATTCCAGCGTTCAATCGACGCCGCCTCAAAAATACTCTCTATCAATGATTTTCGTATCATGGTTCTATCCTTTCTTCTCTACCGGCTCTATTCTGTTTCCAAGCCTGAGATGGCGTCAAAAACATCCTATTAACAAGCGTCTTGGCGTAATACTTGGTTTTACAATAGCAAATTAAGTACCCTCATCATAACATATCCCCTGTAAAAAAACAAGACCTTCGCCTCGCCGTTATGTAACCAAATCTTAATATAGACCTTCTTTTGTGCTTCGGCCTAGCACAAAGCACAACTTCTTGTAGCATACTACCTTTTAATCCCTGTTTTTACAACTTTTACGCCTTTTGTTTATAAATATTTTATAATTTATTTATATTTTTTTAATATATCAGTTATATAAGTATAGTAATATCTATAATAAAATGAAGTTGATGTGTGAACAGCGGGCTGTCATGGTGACAGTCCGGATATATTTTGTGCAAAAAGGGGATTTCCATGAAGACTATTATTTATTTAAACTGGATTATTTCCATTATTTTTACACTATGCTATGCCTACCAGTTTTTTTATATCTTTGTTGGGCTGTTAAAAAAGCCAAAAACCTATTCGGCACTTGAAAACCATCGCTACGCGGTAGTGATTTCTGCCAGAAATGAAAGCTCGGTTATCGGTCAGCTGATACAAAGCATCAAGGCACAAAATTACCCGTCAGAGCTTGTGGATGTATTTGTGATTGCAGACAACTGTACCGATGACACCGCTGAGGTTGCCAGAAACGCGGGCGCATTGGTATATGAACGCTCTAACACCGAACAAGTGGGCAAGGGTTACGCGCTTGACTGGATGTTTAAAATTATTGATACTGAATACGCAGATAAAAATTATGAAGCATTTATGATTTTTGATGCAGACAACCTGCTGGACCAGAACTATATTGCAGAGATGAATAAAGTCTTTGACCGCGGATACCGAATCATCACCAGTTACCGTAATTCCAAAAACTTTGGAAGCAACTGGATTTCATCCGGCTATTCTTTGTGGTTTCTGCGTGAAGCAAAGTTTCTCAATAACTCCAGAATGCAGCTGAATACCAGTTGTGCCATCTCCGGCACCGGATTTTTAGTCAGTGCAGATGTTATTCGAAGAAACGGCGGCTGGATTCACCATTTACTGACCGAGGATATTGAGTTTACGGTAGACAGCGTCATTCATGGCGAAATTATCGGCTACTGCGAGAACGCTGTTCTCTATGACGAACAGCCCACTAAGTTTAGCCAGTCTTACACCCAGCGCCTGCGTTGGGCAAAGGGTTTTTATCAGGTATTTGCCAATTATGGCGGTCAGCTGTTCAAAGGCGCTCTTCACGGAAGCTTCTCTTGTTTTGATATGTTGATGACCATTATGCCGGCAATGTTACTTACCCTGATCAGTATTTTTGTCAATCTGATTGCTATTCCTCTGGGATTTGCAACTAACTCACCGGAAACAACAACCTTGCTGCTGACTCTGCTTCAGACCTTTGGAAACTTTTACGGTTTGTTCTTTATTCTGGGAACCATTACCACCATTACGGAATGGAAGCAGATTCACTGCAATAACCGAAAGCGTATCTGGAATCTTTTCACATTTCCGCTTTTCATGCTTTCTTATGTACCGATTGCTGTAATTGCGCTCTTTAAAAAGGTGGAATGGAAACCTATTAATCATTCAGTTTCTGCTACCTTAGAAGATGTTCGTGGCGAAGCAAATGTGTAACTCTGATCCATGCAGAGAAATCTGCATGGATTTCCTTTTTCCGGTTGTTTTTTTCTAAAAACTATAGTATACTAATGCCAAAGGGGATGAATTACTTGAGCGAAAAAAAATCCAAAACATTTGTCCGTGGCGCGCTGATTCTGGGGCTTGCCAATCTGATTGTTAAGGTGATTGGAGCTGTTTTTAAGGTTCCGCTGATTCACCTAATTGGCGACGACGGTATGGGATATTTTAATATTGCCTATCAAATTTACACCTTTATGTTCATTATTGCAACTGCCGGTTTTCCCATTGCTATTTCTAAAATAGTAGCTGAAAGCATGGCAAAAAACAACGAACAAGAATCCAAGCAAATTCTTCGGACAGCACTGACCTTCCTTGCCGTGATTGGTCTTATCGGCACGGCGGTATTATATCTGTTTGCCGATGTTTTGGAGGGTATTGTGGCGGTCCCCGGTTCGTCTCTGGGTATTACCGCTATTTCGCCTGCAGTCTTTTTTGTTGCTATGGCATCTGTATACCGGGGTTATTTTCAGGGACGGCAGAACATGTATCCTACCGCTGCATCTGAAGTCATTGAGGCACTGGCAAAGCTTCTGGTCGGTATCTTTTTAGCCTCCTTCTTTATGGAGATGTCAATTGACGGCGCCTTGACGGTTCCCATCGACTGGGCAAACCGTGTTGCGCAATCTTCTTACATTCGCACCGTCTTTGCATCTGCAGGTGCAATCTCCGGTGTAACAGTTGGAACGCTACTCTCCTTTCTTTTGATGGCAACAATATATCTTGCTACCAAGAAAAAGCTGACACCTTTGACGATGCGGCAAACAACCATGCGGTCCAGACGCTCTATTTTAAAGGAATTGATTTTAATTGCAATTCCCATTACCATTGGAGCATCCGTATCCAGCCTGACTACCCTGATTGATATGGGAACCATTACCCGCCGGCTGGTAACCCGCCCGGAGGTTCTTTCCCGCTACGCCTTTATGTTTGAATCCGGGACCGGTTTTGCTGAAAAGGCAGCCCAGGAGGGATGGACCGGGCTTGCCCTATATAAGCAACAAGCAGCAACTCTGTATGGCATGTATACCGGCAAGGCACTGACTATGTTCAATCTTCCCCTGACCTTGGTTGTTGCACTTGGCATGAGCATTGTCCCTGCAATTTCTGCCTCTCTGGCAAAGAAGGACACCCTTTCTGCTCGCTCTATTACCGAGAGTGCTATTCGGATTGCAATGCTGTTTGCTGCGCCCTGTGCACTTGGTATGTCTGTGTTATCCAAGGAGGTGCTTTACCTTCTTTTCTCAGACTCGAACGCAGCTTCGGTTCTGTCAATTCTGTCTATTGCTATTATTCCGGTTGCTATTGTATCGGTTACCAACTCCATTCTGCAAGCCTATGGCAAGGTATACTGCCCCGTCATTAATATGATGATCGGCGGTATTGCAAAGGTAATCTTTAACTTCTTTTTGATTCCCTATCTGGGAATTGACGGTGCGCCTCTGGGTACTTTTCTCTGTTACCTGATTATTGCCTGCCTAAATATGGTTCACATTATCAAATATGCAAATATTAGCTTCCGTTGGAATCAATTTATTTTCCGTCCCGTAATGGCAGCAATCATTATGGGTGCAATTGGCTTTGTTTTTGCTACCTTTGTTACTCCCGTAGATATTCTCACTGCGACCGACCTGAACATATGGATTCGCAGAATCCTGATTGCAGCTGAGATCGGCATTTGTGCCGTTGTTTATTTTCTCTCTGCCTTTGCGGTTAAAGCAATCTGCCGAGAGGATATTCTGACTCTGCCCAAGGGCGAAACCATTGCCAATCTGTTAACCCGTTTGAAATTATTAAAGTGATACGATGAAAC
>JAZOWR010000458.1:0-5694 GCA_045659345.1 Ructibacterium sp. | reverse complement strand
TTAGGGGACGGTTCTCCGCCTCCCTTTCTCGACTAGAGAGGATAGGGGAGGAGGTTAGGGGACGGTTCTCCGTCCTCTTTTCTCGACTAGAGAGGATAGGGGAGGAGGATAGGGGTCGGCTCCCCGTCCTCTTTTCATAGCTCCACAAGAGGATAGGGGAGAGCAGGGAGGAGGGAGAACCGTCCCCCTTCCTCCCTTTCACGGGTTCACAAAATAAAAAGAGGAGGGAGAACCGTCCCCCCTCCTCTTTTTATTTTTGGTATTGGGATTTTCCAAGACCCAAAATCAGGTAGAAAATCGACGGCAAAAGGATCAGTCCTACCGCAAAGCCACCGCCATGTCCAAAGGCACGGGAGAGCTTGACCGCAAAGACGATCTCCAACGCCATCACAGCTGCGCCGCCTGCCAGGCTTAGCAGGATTCCCAGAACCCAAACCACAATGCCAGCTCCGTATCCCATGCTAAGCTCCATCAGCACTGCAGATACTGTGCCGGTCAAGCCGGAGAGCAACGCTGCTCCAAGGCTGATACCAAGTGTTAACCAAAAGATTGACTTTTTCCAGCCAATGCCGTAAAGGGTATACTCTGCATACAGAGGAATCAGCGCTTTCCAACCGGGTTGTCCCGCCTTTTCAAACAGCTTCCAGTAGCCGACAATTCTCAAAATCAAAAGGCCAATTCCAATAAGATAAGAAACCGCAGGCGTCACGCCCAGCAGCGCCCAGATTCCATGTTCTTTCCACGCAGGTTCATAATAGACACCATTCATACCTTATCCCTCCAACTGAGAAGTGCAATGCGCACAACGGGTTGCCTCAATGGCGATTTCGCTATAGCAATAGGGGCATTGCTTGGTGCTGGGTGCCGGTTCTTCTTGTGGCTTTGCACCGATGCTCATTACCTTGTTGATGGCTTTTACCAGCAAGAAGATGATAAACGCCATAAAGATAAAGTCAATCACTGCGGTAAGAAACGCACCGTACTTAAGCTCTGCCTCTCCGATCTTAATCACCAGGGCACTCAAGTCCTTGCTCCCAAAAAGACCCAAAAGCGGAGTCATGACATCGCCAACCAAGGAAGACACAATTTTTTGAAACGCACCGCCGATGATAACACCGACTGCCAAATCGATGACATTTCCGCGCATCGCAAAGGCTTTGAATTCTTTTAAAAACTTTTTCATAGGTTTCCCTCCGTATATATGTAAATTTTTTATTTTGGCCGTTGTATTACAAACAAGAGTCTCTCAGTCTCCGGTTTTGGCTCCTCAAAGGTAAGGCCGTCATAGACCCCAAGACAGGTAAGCGAGCACGCTTTCACCGCGTTGCAGATTTCTTCCGGGGTGTAGACCCGCTCCTCATGAAACTCCTGTTGTTTGGTATAGGAACCGTCCGGATTTTTCAAAAAGAAGGTCAGGTCAAAATAACAGATGTTATCCTCCAACTCATTCTCCCAAACGCAAAAGGCATCCTCATCTTCATAGACAAAGGTGTTTCCGTCCAGAATCTCTTTAAACTTATAGGGAGCATTGATGTCAAAAATCAGGATGCCGCCGGGGTTCAGGTAATAATGGAGCAGCCTTAGCATCTTCTCAAAATCACCGTCACCGGTTAGATAATTCACGCCGTCTAAAGCGCAAACCATGGCATCTACCGTGCCATAGAGTTCAAACTCGGTCATGTCCTGATGGAGGAATAAGATTTCCCCCTTGGATTTTTCGGTCGCCTTTTGCAGCATTTCTGCCGAGGCGTCAAGCCCTATCATCTCATAACCCCGCTCTGCCATGGGCAGAGTGATGTTTCCGGTGCCGCATCCTAAATCCAGCACCAGCTTAGGCTGTATTCCAAACCGCTGAAATACCTGTTCATAATAGTCCGCAAAGGCATTGTAGTCTATCTCCTGAAACCGGTCATACCAATCGGCAAGAATATCATACATCTTCCATCTCTCCTATACTTTTTCGATGGGTGCATAGGCAGCCAGCAGTTTTTTCTCCCCTTCAGGGAAGTCAATCCTAAGAAGCACATCCCTTCCCATACTCTGGGCAGAAACCACCGTGCCAATGCCAAACTTTCTGTGCTTGACCTTGTCCCCTACGGCATAATCGGGCAGATCCTTTTCCGGTTCTGCCTTTTTGGGAGCGGTAAAGGTAGCGCTCATGCTGATTCCTCCGCCCATCTTGGCAGGAATCTCGGTCATGGGCGTAACCGCCGGTCTTTCTTCCTTGCAATCAAGAAGCTCGTCCGGAATCTCGCCCAAAAATCTCGACGGCGGATTGTACTTGGTAGCACCAAAAAGCATCCGGCTCTTGGCACGGCTTAAGAACAATCGCTCCTTCGCACGGGTAATTCCCACATAGCAAAGACGCCGCTCCTCCTCAATCTCCTCATCATCTCCAAAGGACCGCATGCCGGGGAATACCCCCTCTTCCATACCCATCAAAAAGACAACGGGGAACTCCAGCCCCTTGGCACTGTGCAAGGTCATCAAGGTCACGGTATCCTGAGCCTCGTCATAGTTATCAATGTCTGAAATCAAGGAGATGTCCTCCAGGATTTGCGCCAAGGTTACATCGGCATCCTTATTGACAGCCTCTTGAATCATCGAGATAAATTCGTCCAGGTTCTCAAGCCTTGTCTGGTTTTCCACCGTTTTTTCCTGCTTAAGGGCGGCGGTCATGCCGGTTCTCTCCAGCACCGTCTTGACAAAGAGCTCAAGCCCCATTCCCTCGTCCAATTCTTTTCGCAAATCTGCAATCAGCCTGCCAAAATTCCTGAGTTTTTCCGCTGTTGCGGCGTTGAACGCCTCAAACATCTCCGCTCTTTGGCAGACAGCATACATGGTAAGCCCCTCACTCGCTGCAACCGCCTGAACCTTTGCCACTGTGGTCGCTCCGATGCCGCGCTTGGGTTCGTTAATCACCCGCTGGAGCGCTACATCGTCACCATGGTTCTGAATCAGTCTTAGATAGGAGGTCAAATCCTTAATCTCTTTTCTGTCATAAAAGCGAAGTCCGCCTACCACCTTATAGGGGATTGCAGACTTTAAAAGAGCATCCTCCACGATACGGGACATGGCGTTCATTCGGTACAGAATGACCACATCGTTAAGGTCGCCGCCCCGCTCTCGAATGCTGTCTGCAATATGATACGCCTCAGCATGTTCGTTCATGGCGGTATAGAGCTCAATCTTTTCGCCCTCGCCCTGAGAGGTCCAGAGTTCTTTACCTTTTCGTCCCGCGTTATGCTTGATTACCGCATTTGCTGCATCCAGAATGGTCTGCGTGGAACGGTAATTCTCCTCCAGCTTAATCACCTGACAACCCTTAAACTCCTTTTCAAAGCCAAGGATGTTCCCGATGTCTGCACCACGGAATTTATAAATACTCTGGTCATCGTCGCCTACCACGCAAAGGTTTTGATGCTTTGCCGCAAGAAGGCTGACCAGTCGGTATTGGGCATGGTTGGTGTCCTGATACTCGTCCACCAGAATATACCGAAAGCGGTTCTGGTAGTAAGAAAGCACCTCCGGACATTCCTCCAGCAGCCGAACCGTATTTACAATCAAATCGTCAAAGTCCATGGCATTGTTCTTTTTAAGCTTTTTTTGATACAGGTCATAGAGTCGTGCCACCTGTGACAGATAAAAATCCCCGTGGGTTTGGCTCATAAATTCTGCCGGGTCGGTGAGCTTATCTTTTGCCTGACTGATTATAGAAAGTACCGAACGGGGCGGGTACTTTTTGTCGTCAATCTCCAGTTCCTTGATGCACTCCTTCATCAGAGTCTGTTGGTCTGCCGTGTCATAAATGGTAAAACTGTTCTCGTACCCAATCTTTTGTGCATCTCTGCGCAAAAACTTCACGCATGCCGAATGAAAGGTAGAGGCAAAAATATCCCCGCCGCTTTCGCCCAGCTTTTGAATTAATCGTTGTTTCAGCTCCCCTGCCGCCTTGTTGGTAAAGGTAATGGCAAGAATCTGCCACGGCTGTATCGGGGTTCCCGCAAGATAAGGGGTAAGGTGGGGCGGAAGCTCGTCTATTTCGCCGTCTGCATACCACCCAAGAATCTCTTTTTCCTCCTGACCCATTCCTGACGGCTCCCCTGCATAGGACCCAAACTGAATCAAATGGGCAATCTTATGTACAATGACGGTCGTTTTTCCGCTGCCGGCACCGGCAAGCACCAGAAGCGGTCCGTCTGTTTTGAGCACCGCCTGTTTCTGGCGGGAATTCAGCCTCGGGTATTCCTTGGCAAGAATTCTGTCTCTGAGTATTTGAAAATCCATACTTGCTCCTTTATTTTATAATCGCACCGCCCAATACCATATCCCCACCCGGCTGATAAAAGACCACAGCCTGTCCGGGGGTAATGGCTCTTTGCGGGCTGTCAAATTCCACATATACTCCGTCCTCTGTCGGTATCACCGTACCGGAGGCGGGTTTTGCGCTATAGCGCACCTTAATCTCTGCCCGCATTGGGGCGCTCAATGTGTCAAAGGGGATAAAATTAGGGTTTTCTGCCACCAAAGAAACGGCAAATTCGCTCCCTTTTTCCCCAAGGACTACACGGTTGGTCTTTGGGTCAATGCTCAGCACAAACATGGGCTTGCCAAAGGCAATCCCAAGTCCCTTGCGTTGCCCCACGGTATAATGCACAATCCCCTTGTGTTGTCCCAACACTTTGCCACTCAGGTCCACAAACTCGCCCGCAGGCGGAAGCTCTGCCAGACGATCCTTCAAAAAGGCGGCATAGTCCTTGTCAGGGACAAAGCAAATCTCCATACTATCCGGTTTTTTTGCGGTGGGAATCCCCATCTGCTCCGCCTTTTGGCGAACCGCAGCCTTATCCGCAAAGTCGCCCAACGGCATCAGGGTATGTGCCAGTTGTTCCTGCGTCAGTGAATAAAGGGCATAGGTCTGATCCTTTTCTTTGGATGCTCCTTGATAAAGCAGATATCTGCCCAAGGCATCATCATATACCACTCTGGCATAGTGGCCGGTGGCAATCTTGTCGGCGCCTAGCTCCTTTGCCGCAGAGAGCATAGCATCAAACTTTAAAAAGCGGTTGCAAACAATACAGGGATTGGGGGTTCTGCCGTTTACATACTCATTGGCAAAATAGTCCACCACCCGTTTGGAAAACTCCTCGCGAAAATCCAGCACATGATGCTCAATGCCCAAAAAGTCTGCCACACGGCGGGCATCCTCTGCTGCCGTGGCAAGCGGGCTGTCTGCATTGTCCCAAAGCCGCATGGTAATGCCTATCACCTCATGGCCGGATTCCTTGAGCACGGCGGCGGCAACACTGCTGTCTACCCCGCCGGAAAGTCCGATGGCTACCTTACTCTTCTTCATGGTCATGATGATGGTGGCAGGAGCCGCAGCAACCGTTGCATTTGAGACCCTCTGGCGGGGTCTCGCCTTTTCTCTCATAGTAATTAAAGATGGCAGACTGTACTGCCTCTTCTGCCAGTACCGAGCAATGCAACTTGACGGGAGGCAGTCCGTCCAGCGCCTCAACAACCGCCTTATTGGTCATCTTGAGCGCCTCGTCAACGCTCTTTCCCTTGACCAGCTCGGTCGCCATGGAACTGGTGGCAATGGCAGCACCGCAGCCAAAGGTCTTAAACTTTACATCCTCAATGATGTTGGTGCTTTCGTTAATCTTCATGTAAATCTTCATGATATCGCCG
>JAZOWR010000457.1:0-1798 GCA_045659345.1 Ructibacterium sp. | reverse complement strand
TGACAATTTCCTGCGCAGCGAGAGAAAAGGGATCACTATCCGTATAGTAATATACATCTCGTACCCGTTTGGTTGGGTCGATAATATCAGAGATTTTGACGTTTAGCTCTGCCGGTTCCGGAAAAGAAAAACGGTCACAATCTTCTATCTGTCGAAACGCCACAATATATATCCGGTCACGGATCTGCGGAATATTTCCGTATTCTGATGCGCGCATTACTCGGTAACGAATATAATAGCCGTATTCGATTAGTGTGTTGTAGATCACATGGAATGTGCGACCGTTGTCGTGCTGGATTAGGTTGGCCACATTCTCTAAGAAAACAAAACGAGGATTATGTGATTTAATGAAACGGGCAATCTCAAAAAAGAGATTGCCCCGATCATCATGAAAACCTTGTTGCTTTCCGGCTATAGAAAATGCTTGGCACGGAAAACCAGCGGCGATCACATCGACAGAAGGCAGACTATCAGCATTAACCTTCCGGACATCTTGCTCAATCAGCAATGTGTCTCGAAAATTAGCCCTATAGGTTTCGCACGCAGCATGGTCTTTTTCGATTGCCCAAGCAATTTCATAACCAGCTTGTATAAAACCTAAATCAATTCCTCCTATACCGGAGAAAAGGCTGCCTACTTTCATATGGACCTCCGATATCAGCACTCCCAAGGTTCAACTTGAATATGAATAGAGTTTGGTACAGAAATCAACTGCACGTCAAATTTGAGAGAAGGCTCAATTTTACTGGATGCATTGTGGATGCGCATAGTAAGTGTCCAACCTTCATCACAAACAATGGTGACCTTGTTGTCTGAGCCAGGCACCATATCCATATGATAGAAGCAGGTTGGAAGTTTAAGCCGAGAAACATCCACGATAGATTTGTGACCGTTTGCAGGTTTGTTCAATGTGCCGGCAATATTGATTGCCTCAACTCGTGTTGTCTTATGAGTGTCATCTGTAATGACCTTATAAAAGTCATATCTGCCGAGCATATATTCAATCAGTTTCTTGGGAATGCTGGCATCTCGTTCAGATAGACGCTTCATTTCTGCCAAGAATGCTTTAAGCACCGGGATATAGTACCGTTCTGCTTTATCGGGGATATCATTCCACAACGGAAGAGGATCTCCGTTAGCAACAGCGGCAGCTCTCATATCACGCAGTTCGTTAAAGAGGGGAACAACGGTGTTGAAATATGTGTCGGAACAAGGAACACCAAACCACTCTTTGCCAAAGTCAATCGTGGCAGAAAGTCTGCTGTGTTTTACTGCTTGGTGATTATGCTTACAGGACAGACCAATCTCCCAACCATTAGCCCCGCGAATACAGACAACATCACGAACATCACCCGCAATACCCTGGGCATCAGTTTGGATGACCAAGGTAAGCGGTCCGTTGCCATATTCCAGTTGCGGCTCCAAGCGCAGAATAACCCGGGATGCTGCATCTGCAGCCAGCACAAGTTTTTCGGAGAGACCTTCGCTTTTAGCTTTTTCAAAAGCATTCCGCGCAGTATCCAATGCATCGGATTCGGAGATTACAACAGGTCCAACACCCTTTTCGGTCAAATACTGGTTAATGGACATTAAACATGCGTATTCATAGGCCTTTCCGTATTCTGTATTTGTCAGAGCCATAACTGCACCATCCTTTTATTTGCCAGCCTGCTCTAAATAAGGTCCAATATAGTTAGCTACGAATTCTGCCAACTTGACAGGCACGGCATTGCCGATTTGTTTATAAATGCTGGTTAAATCTCCAGCAAACTCAAGATCCTTGGGGAATGTTTGGATG
>JAZOWR010000456.1:0-2808 GCA_045659345.1 Ructibacterium sp. | reverse complement strand
CTGAAGCATTTTCTGCCGATGTACAGTGGGATAATCCAAACCGTACTGCGGTGATTATTCCTAAGGTGCGTGAGGAAAACCGTGTTCAGGTTTCAGAGGTCCCGTTTCAAACCGATGGCACTCTTTGTGCTATTACCGGAGTGATTGCCAAGGACGCAAGCAACGGCAATTTCTATCTGCGTTCTTTGCAGAAGGACAATACGGGACGATATGACAAAGTCTACTTTGATATCCCTTCTAAAAAAGATGCCGATGGCAATGTGATGTCATATAGCTCCTATATCACAGAATATTGGACAGAGCAGTTTGGTGTTTCTGACCCGTCCGGAACGGTGGTTGCATTTACCGGAATCAAAAAATCAGCAGATGGTATCGATAATCTGGTCATTAGCAAAACCACCACAGGCATTCGTTCGTTGGGTTACTATGACACTTATATGAATGAGTTGGGCATGAGCTTTGAAGCTTTTGTCAACGAGATCTCCGGTTCTGCCGATACATCCAGCGATATTATAAACTAAACAAAAAATACCGCAATCTTTTAAAGATTGCGGTATTTTTATGTGAAATAAAAAGGGAGGAGGGAGAACCGTCCCCTATCCTCTGGGGTTTATGAGTGGAAATAAGGTTGTGCGTCCGAGGGGATTACATTTAGTTCCTCAAAACGGGATTCCAGAAAATCTGCCATAAAGGAACAGATGGTGTTTTCTGTTTCAAAGTGACCTGCGTCAACAAGGTTGATGCCAAGCTCGGATGCAAGCTGTGCTTCGTGGTGTTTGATGTCAGATGTGACATAGACATCCGCACCGCTGCGATAGGCTGCCCAAATGCCGCTGCCTCCGCTTCCGCTTGCAACGGCAACCGTTTGAACAGCAGATTCCGGATTTCCTACATAACGAATGCTGTGACAAGAAAGGGCATGTTGAACGAATTCTGCAAAATCCTCCATCGCCATCGCACCTTCCAGCCGTCCTACTCTGCCTATATTGTCGATGGGCTTTCCTGCTTCATTGATACACTCGCTATCGGTAAATCTGCGAACATCTATCAGGCTCAATCGATTTGCCAAAACATCATTCATTCCGCCGTCAGCATGGTCCAGATTGGTGTGAGCGCTATAGACCGAAATTTCATTGCGAATCAATGATCTAAGAATTTTGCCGGAAACATCCTGCTCTATGATCCGGTTTACCGGAGAAAAGATAAGCGGATGATGCGATACAATCAGGTCGGCGCCATAATCGATGGCGCGCTTTACATTTTCTGAGGTTACATCCAGGCAGACAAAGACGGTAGTGACCCGCTGGTTCATATTTCCCACCATCAGTCCCACATTGTCCCAGGGTTCGGCAAGTTCTTTGGGTGCAAATTGCTCCAGTTCTCGCATAATATCTTTGACAGTCAGCATACGATACCTCCTATTCGTACATTGCAAGTGTATGCAGTAACGCTGTTGTTGTTTTCAGCCGTTCTGCAGCATCTTGCGACTTGGATTGCTTAAGGCCCTCAGCCATTTTTGTTAGCTTTTGTTTTTGTTTTTGAATATATTCGGGCAGATATTCGCAGTTTCCGGATAAAAGCTGTTTCCCAAAATACAGCTCGGCATCGGTGTAGGGCTCTTCTTCTTGTTTTACTGTAACAGAAAGAATATGATAAAGTTTTTCCTCTTCTTTAGCAAGGGTTTCGGAAAGAATGGTATAACCGTTTTTATAGAGGAAGGCTCTCAGCTCCGGTACAGCGGACATGGGTTGGAGTAGAAGTTGATTGGCAGCAGCAACCGCAGGAGGAGTCCCTTTAAGAATCTCACCAATCATCAAACCGCCCATGCCGGCAATGACGATACAATCCGCTTCACCGGGGATGAGGGTTTCTACACCTCCGCCCAGACGGGTTTCTATGCGG
This sequence comes from Ructibacterium sp., assembly GCA_045659345.1. Classification (GTDB taxonomy): domain Bacteria; phylum Bacillota; class Clostridia; order Monoglobales; family Monoglobaceae; genus Ructibacterium. The sequence continues at coordinate 906 of JAZOWR010000456.1, read as the reverse complement.
GATGTCATGCCATAATGCATAAGTGTCGCCTCGGCACGCTTTAACGGACCTTGGCGGATATCTGAGGCAATACCCCGCTTAGCTTTTTTGGTCATACACAGAAAGGTGGGGAGATAGGCATGATCGGTCCCAATGTCTGCAACGCAGCTGCAGGGGGTTATCTGCTCTGCAATTTGACGGAGTCTTGGTGTGAGAATGGGTGGTGTTATTCGCATAGCCGAATCCTTTCTGAAATTTGTTATTACTATGGTAGTACAAAATTGGATTTTTGTCAACCAAAAAGAGGATTTGGAGGTTTTTTGTAGAATTATCCATTAGAGAAAAAAGGGGGAGTGGCAGATGAATCTGCGCATGCTGACCGAAGAACGAGAATATCAAATGCTCTCAGCTCATGCAAAAAAGAGCCGGGAGAGCAAAGGCAGAGCCGTACAGGAGGAACTGTGCGATCTGAGAACGGAGTTCCAGAGAGATCGGGACAGAATTGTTCATTCTAAGGCGTTTCGGCGATTAAAGCATAAGACTCAGGTCTTTCTCTCGCCGGAGGGGGATCATTACAGAACCCGACTGACTCATACTTTGGAGGTTTCGCAGATTGCAAGAACCATTGCAGGTGCTCTTAACCTTAACTGCGATCTGACGGAAGCGATTGCACTCGGTCACGATTTGGGTCACACACCCTTTGGCCACGCAGGCGAAAGAGCGCTTAACGACGTTTGCCCGGGCGGTTTCAAGCATTATGCGCAGAGTTTGAGAGTTGTTGATTTTCTTGAAAAAGAAGGCAAGGGTCTTAACCTCACTTTTGAGGTGCGCAACGGCATTGAACGCCACACAAACGGCGAGCAGGCGGCAACCCTTGAGGGCAGAATAGTCCGCCTTGCAGACAGAATTGCTTATATAAACCACGAT
>JAZOWR010000455.1:0-9027 GCA_045659345.1 Ructibacterium sp. | reverse complement strand
TAAATTCTTATTTATTTCTGCACCATCCGACATAATTCAACTTTTGTCAAAATTATTGATTCCCCTTTGCAGTATTTATTGATGCAATTAACAGTTTGCGAATTTTACTGCATTTATCATACATATCAGCATATTCTATTTCGGTTATCATTTTTGTTTCTTTAAACAATCCTAACCAATAATCACTTTCATAGCATTCTTTCAATGCTATCTGAAACTTATTGATGAAATCTGCTTTGCTTGATGCGTAGTTTGCTTCGTGGATATTTGCACCTATGCTTGTTCCGCTTCTTAACAACTGATTTAACAAAACATTTCCCTTCCGGTTTTCTTTTATATCAGTACATAAATTAACAATATCAACTGCAAACATTTTCGATAATTCAATAAGTTTATTTTCTTTCATTGCTATTCTCCATTTCTTAATGAATTGACAACTTTATTGTCATGAATTGGCTTCGCCATGAATTCTCGCTATCGCTCCATGAATTGAATTGCCTTTTAATGCACCGAAGGTGCAATTCATGAGTCGTAGACTCAATTCATGAAAGCTTTGATTTCAATTCATGCCGCCAGGCAATTCATTGCATTGCATTGCTTTGCAATGCTTTTGTCAAGTCAGGAGCAAAAAATCATTGAAAGCTTATCAATTTTGTTCCTTTGTATTTCAAAGTTCCTGTTTCGTTCAACTGATAGCTCCCGTACGAAAACTCTGAAACCTGAAACGCAAGTTTTTCATCCTTTGTCGCAAATACAACCGTGTAACATCCTTGCCCTAAGGTTTTAGGGTATCTAGAAACAACCTCTGACTTATATTTGTCAACCACCTTTGCTTTCACTGTCTTAACAGGTGCATATCTACGGATTATAACCTTTCTGATAATTAACCCCCAACACACCAAAAACAAAAGTATTGCAATCGTATTGATACTATCAATCATGCTATCACCTCTCACAAGTCCTCTCTTGCCAAACGGGAGGCAACGCCCGTCGGTTTAAACCCCAAGAAGTTGATGCACAATGGGCCATGCGTCGTCTGCATAGAATCTATGTCCGCCGTTTCCTTTTACAAGATAACAGCGAGAAGCGTTTTCTTGTACAGCATAGACATGTTTGCCCTTTTCGAACACTTCTTCGGCACCGAATATCGGAAAAATCGGGTCCTCTATCCCTGATACCTGAATATAGTATTTGGGGTAAGCCATTGCCATCAGGTCGTTCATATCAAAATATTCTGCCATCTTAGGAACATAGTTACAGGCGCAATGTTCCATCGCACCAATAGAATCCTTAAATGTACACATCGCACAGGATGGCATTGCAAGAATAATTCTTTCTTCCAGTGCGGCAATATATGCGGTTGCTGTACCGCCCCCGGAATTGCCCATACAACAAATCTTATTCAAGTCAACCTTGTCATCAAACTCATTTTCTAAAACATCGATCAGTCTGGAAACATCCCAAACACGCTCACCGATGGTTGTTCTTCCCATCAAAAGTGCAGTCATGGCAGATTCCAGACATTTAGGCGCACCTTTCGTTTCACCACATTCTCCAAAATTTCTCTGTTCCAGCGCAATCGCCGCAAACCCTTCTTTCACGGCTCTTGTACAGAAATCTCTGTCACCTGAGCTTATGCTTACTTCATCTTGTTCATATTTGGGTCTTCCCAAGGAAAGATGCATTCCGCTCGAGTGTCCTTGCAGGCAAATCATAACAGGTGGTTTTTTTATTCCATCCGGGAGCAGAATATGGCAGGGAACACGATAGCCATTTTCACTGCAATATGTAAAACGCATCTCGGTTGCACCCTCAATTTTCCTTTCGTATTCTATTTTAAAATCCGGACTTACCTTTTCAAACTTATCCATACCAAGAAGTTCTGCCAATTTATTTTTGGCTAAACTCCTCCATTGATAGAAGTCCCCTTCTCCATATGACATCGCCGGCCTGTTTGTTTGGATTAACTCCTTGTTATATTGGTAAGCTGTCTTCATTTTGTTTCTGCCCCTTTATCATAAGATTTTTTATTTTAAATGGTATCAAGTCAGGATTAAAAAATCTATTCCCATCTACAAAGGTGTGTCTGATTCCACACTGAAATCATTGTATCATTTTTTAGCATCACTGTCAATGTATGGTTAATAAAGGCATTTTGTCTCTTGACTTCATGCCTAAACTATGGCATACTGTAAAAGTTAGTATTATTAAATCGGTACAAAATGGAAGGAGATTAGGCATGAGCTTACAAGTATTAGCCATCGGCAACAGTTTTTCACAAGATGCCACCCGCTACCTTCATCGGATTGCTCGGGCAGACGATTTTGATATGCAGGTAGTGAACCTATATATCGGCGGTTGTACCCTGGAACGGCATTTTAGAAACAGTTTGTCTGATGCAAGGATATATACACTGGAGGTTAACGGTGAGAGTACAGGCTTTTTGGTTTCTTTGAAAGAAGCCTTACTCAATCGAAAATGGGATATCATCTCTCTACAGCAGGCAAGTCACGAAAGCATCGACTATGCCAACTACCAGCCTTACCTAACCGAACTGTTAGCATATGTAAGAAAATATGCTCCTGCTGCAAAACTGGTGCTTCACCAGACCTGGGCATACGAACAAGGCAGCGAAAGACTGCAAAGGTTAGGCTATGAAGACCAGGGTAAGATGTATCAGGATTTACATGCGGCGTATCAAAAGGCGGCGGCGGATATGCATCCGGATCTTATCATTCCGTCAGGAGAATTGTTCCAACTTTTGTTGAAAAACGGGATTGCGCAAGTGCATCGGGACGGTTTTCATTCAACCAGGGGTCTTGGCAGATATGCATTGGGACTTTTGTGGTATCGCCTCCTTTCCGGCAACGATGTTACGGAAAACACCTATCGGGACTTTGACGAACCGGTTACGGAGGAAGAAATTTCGATTATTAAGCAATGCGTCAATCAGCTTGCCTAGCCGCAAGGCCTTGTGTACCAGGCGGGAACTGAAATTGAAACAACAAAAGGTCGCAGCCATATGGCTGCGACCTTTTACTGTTCTTGCATGCTTTCTTCGTTGCTATGGTTTTGCTTAAAAATTAATCAACCGACATCGCCAACGGACATTGAGAACCAAGCCTATCGCAAGCATGGTGGTCAGCATGGAGGAACCTCCGTAGCTAAAGAACGGCAGAGTGATACCGGTAACCGGAAAAATTCCCAGACACATGCCCACATTCTCAAACACCTGAAACATCATCATAGCTGCAACACCGGTACAAATATAGGTACCAAGCCGATTTCTGGCATTGACGCCGATGTAGATACAGCGAAAAATAATTAAGGTCAAAAGCACCAGTGCCAACAGCGCTCCCACCATCCCCAATTCTTCGCAGATTGCAGAGAAGATAAAGTCGGTATGTCGCTCCGGCAAAAGATTATTCACCTGACTGGAGCCTTTATAAAGTCCGGTTCCGAAAATCCGGCCCGAACCGACCGCAATCTTTGATTGTATCACATGATAACCCGCACCTGAGGGGTCTCGCTCCGGATGGAACAGGGTGATAATTCGATTTTTTTGATATTCGTGAAACACGAAGAACCAGAGCAACGGAAACACCGCCGCGACAGCAGCAACACCGCCGACAATATACTTCCAGCTGATTCCGGCAACAAAAAGCATCACCAGCGCAATCACCACAAACACCATGGCAGTTCCAAAATCGGGCTGCATTAAAATCAGCACACACAAAAGCCCCAGATGTGCAAGCAGTTTTGCCACGGTTTTGCCTCGGTTGATATCCTCTTCACACTCGGACAGGTGCTTAGAAAAGGTAATAATAAAAATAATTTTTGCCACCTCTGCCGGCTGAAAGTTCATGATTTTAAAATCGAACCAACTGCGGGCACCGTTTTGCACTTTGCCGATACCAGGAATCAAAACCAGCACCAGAAGGACAACTGCCACCATATACAAATATGCAGCAATCTGAGACAGATATTGATAATCCAAAATCATCAGCGCTACCACGCCGCCAATACCGATTAACAGTGCGGCGGACTGGATTACAACATATCGGGCACCGCCTGCGCTGGAAATCATCAAGATTCCGTATAGCGCAGTAATCAGGGTTAACACCACAAGCGGAATATCCAGGTTGCGCCTTGCGCCCCGCATCCCGCCGGAATGATATAACATAAGTATCTCCTCACTTTTTAAAACTCAATGCCACTCCATCACCAATAGGAATCACCGTGGTTTCCAACTCCGGCGCAGAAGAAATCATCGAAAGATAGTTCCTAAGGCGTTTGACAATGGTAATTTTTCGGCGTGTAACCAACTCATCTGTTGCGGTCATACCTTTATAGAGCACATTGTCTGACACCAAAACTCCGCCCGTCTTTAGCAGACGCATGCAATGGGGAAAGAACTCCTGATACTGCGCCTTGGCAGCATCCATAAAAATCATGTCATATTCGCCATCTAGCGTGGGAAGGATCTCTTTGGCGTCACCCTCATACAAACGAATTCTGTCAGCAATGCCCGCTTTTTGAAAATTCTCTTTGGCAACCCGTACCGCATCGGGGGATAGCTCCACGGTGTCTATCGTTTCACATCCTGCCTCTGCCATGCAGATTGCAGAATATCCAATAGCACATCCCACCTCCAGTACCGAACGAATTCTGCCAAGTCGAATGATTACCTCCAGCAGTTTCATGGTTTCCGGTTGAGAAATAGGAACCTGGTGCTCCTTGGCAAATCGCTCCATCTCGCCTTGAATCCCCTCCCGCTTGGGGAGCAAATCCCTAAGATAGCGAATAATGTACTCATAGTTTATTGAATCATCCATTGCTGACCTTCTCCTTACCGCGACTGGGTTTCTGCTATTTTTTGGTTATGTTCGTCAAAGGTTTTGGAAAACAGATTTTTGCTTCCGTCTGCTGTTGCCAAAAAATACAGGTATTCGGTATCTGCAGGATACAACGCTGCCTGCATGGAGGCTTGTCCCGGAGAGGCAATAGGCCCAACGGGAAGTCCCTCATACCGATAGGTGTTATACGGAGAATCAATCGCCGTATCCTGATTGCTTAAAATCTCTTTTCGCTCTTTAAGAATATACTGTACCGTAGCACAGGATTCAAGCTTCATGCCGATTCTGAGTCGATTATAAAACACCGACGCCACATTGGGGCGTTCCTCATCATTGGCAGCCTCCCGCTCAATCACTGATGCCATAGTTAAGATTGTATCCAGAGAATCCTCTGTCCCTGCTGCCTCATACATTGGCAGCATTTTTTGCGAAAACGCCAGTAGCATTCTATCAATAATTTGATGCTCGCTCTCCTCAACCGAGAACATATAGGTATCCGGATATAAATACCCCTCCAGTCGGTTCTTCCGTTCAGGAATCTGTGAAAGAAACGGATAGTCAAACACACCCTGCTCGATCTCCCGCCAAAAGGCCTCTCTCTCGCCAAGTCCGTTTTCTACCAACAAATCCACAATCCGTTCAAGTTCGTATCCCTCAGGAATCACCACCCAACGGGTCTCCGGCGCAATATCCGGAGCAGATTCCAGTTTTTTAACAATTTGGCGGTAACTCATGGAGGTGTTGACAATATGCTTGCCTTTCTGCCAAACAGGGTCCTTGCCCAATTTGGTATACAAGCGAAAGACGGTAGGATAGGAAATCACCTTATTTTCCTTTAAGACCCGAGAAACACCGGCTGCACCGACTCCCTCGGGAATTTCCACCACCAAATCCTTGTTTTTCCCTATGCCTGCGACATCGCCCAGAACTAAAACCACCCAAAGAAGCAACAATGCCAGAACCACAGAAAGGGTCATCTTCATCTTTTGATTCATCTTGGTATCCTCCTTACACCAGGAACAACAATCCTAAAATGCTTGCAATACAAAGCAAGATGGGCAGGTTGATAAAACTCTGACCTAAAAATTCTCCGGTTTTTAATCGAAATACCGGTTTTGGCCGCTTTGTCAACATGGTCAGCACGGTCCAACCAACCAGAGATGCCAGAATCCCTCCTGCAAACAACTGCAAGGTTGCCATCGGCGTATCCATTAAAACCTCGTTAAAATAAGACAGCAAAAGCGCTGTCAGATTGTTGACCAGATGAAAGAGCATGCAAGCATACAAAGAGCCGGTCCTTCTTAGCAGTACCACCAACACTGCACCTAAAAAGAGATATCCTGCAAGGCCCTCTAGATTCCCGTGCATCAGGGCAAACATAACAGTGGTAAAAATCAATGCCGCACGGCTGTTGTATTCTGCCATCACGCCATAGACAATTCCCCGAAGCAAAAATTCTTCAAACACTGCCGGAATCATGCCTATCACCAGTATTGCCAATACCAGCTCCCATGGGGTTGTGGGAATATAACCATCGCTTTGCGAAAGCAGAAAATTCATAGGCAGATTCAAGAGAATCATCAAAAATTGGCAGCCAAACCCCGCTAAAACAATCCAGAGAATCAATGACTTTTTACAGCCCCTAAGGCCGAATCGCTCCCGCGCCTCTCTGGCTGTCAGGATACGGTTTTCTTTTGCATACAGAGAAAGCGGCACCAAATACGCTATCAGCTCAATCACCAACATCTGGAGATACACCGGCGGTTCTGTCTCAAAAAAACTGGAGATAATTCCGGCAACTACGGTGACAGCTGTCTGTACCACCACCACAAAAAAGAGCATCCAGCGAATGCCGGCAAGCTTATGTTTTCCCTCACGGTAGGAGGGAATTTGTTTCCATTCGTTTTCTTTGGTTCCCATCATTCTATCCTTCTCTTTGTTCATTCAATACCAGCGTTACGGGCAGGTCATGGCTGTCACGGGGCAGCTCTTCTGTTTGACAGACAGAAAAACAAAGCCCTGCCGTGACTCCCTGATACCCGTTGAGATAACGGTCGTAATAACCCGCTCCCCAGCCAAGACGGTACCCCTTTTTATCAAAAGCGAGTGCCGGAACCAATATCATATCTATCTCCTCCGGCAACAAGCTTAACCCCGTCTGAGGTTCTAAAATTCCGTAGGCGCCTTTTCTCAAATCCCCCATACTCTCTATTGGAATTGCATCCATGGTATGGGTATCCCTGTGACATCGCGGCACCGCTACCTTGATGCCGCGGTTCAAAAGCTCCTGAATCAAAAAAGTCGTTTCTACCTCTCCGGCAAAGGAGAGATAGGCAAACACCGTCTCCGCACCGGTTTCCTCTGCCAGTTTCAGCACCTTTTGAGCAATTGCCTGACTGTATTCCCGGTGAAGTTCTGCAGGAATCTGCTTTCGCAATGCCAAAAAGTATTTTCTAAGCTCCGCTTTATTCATCACACGAAAACTGCATCTGCTGCAGCAGGCGTTTGCCTTTACTGCCGCGCTCCTGTACGCCGCAACAATAATCCACAATCGCTGCACCAAACTGAATCGCCACACCGGCGCCTTTTGCGGTGATATAGTTTTCATCCTGAACCACAGAATCTTCCTGCAACACCGCACCCTCCAGCTGGTCCTCAAATCCGGGGAAGCAAACTGCCCGTCTGCCCTCCAAAAGCCCCATCGCTCCCGGAACCATAGGTGCTGCACAGATAGAGGCAATCAGCTTTTTCTTTTTCGCACAATGGTTCAAGGCATCAATCACCTGCGAGGCCTTTTGCAGATTCAAAGTTCCCGGCATGCCCCCGGGCAAAATGACACCATCTGCAGACGCTATCTCCATGTCGTTGAGTGAAACATCCGCCTTGATTGCGATTCCATGCGCGCCTGTTACCACATCTCCCGTAACACCAACGGTTTTGACAGGAATCTCCGCCCTGCGGAGAATATCTAAGGGCGCAACTGCCTCAATTTCTTCAAACCCCTCTGCCAGCAACAGATATAGCATTGATTTTAACCTTCTTTCATTACAGTATAGATAAACTTCGGCAATGCCACAAACCGTCCAATTCTGCTTGGTTGTTTGCATAGCCGATAAAACCATTCTAAGTTGCATCGAATAAAGATGTCAGGCGCCCGCTTAACCTCGCCGGCAAAGACATCCAGCGCACCGCCTACGCCCATACAAAGGTTTACCTTTAGTTTGTCCCTGTTTTGGTAAATCCATTTCTCCTGCTTGGGCGCACCCAGGCAAACCAGCAAAAGCTTTGCGCCCGATTGATTGATCTGTTCAATAATACCCGGTTCATCCTCCGGTTTAAAATATCCATCTCTGCAACCGGCCACGCAAAGTCCGGGATAGGTTTCCTCCAGCTTCTTTTTTGCCCGTTCCGCAACGCCCGGTTTTGCACCAAAAAGAAAGACTCCCTCGCCGGTGTGCGCAATATGCCGCAACAGTCCGCAGGTCAAATCAAAGCCCGCCACTCTCTCGGGAACAGGGTTTTTGAGCATTCTTGAGGCATATACTACCCCGATACCGTCAGGCGTACAAAGGTCCGCCTGATTTAATATCTCACAAAATGCAGGATCCTGATATCCCGCCATCACGATTTCCGGATTGGGGGTAAAAATCATCGAAACCCCGGGCGTGCGCACCAGTTCTTCTGCCTTTTTTAATGCGTCTGCCGCCGTAATTTTATCAATTTTTACTCCCAATATTGTTATTGTATCACGCATAGACATCACCTCAAATTTTGTTATTCTGCCCCGGAGGCAAGCGCAGCACCGATCATACCCGCATCGTTAAAAAGGGTTGCAATTTTCAGTTCTGTTTTTGCTGCCTCCTTGCAGTAAGTGTGTTGACCGACATATTCCTTAATGGGATTTAAAAGATACTCTCCCTCACGGCTGATACCGCCGCCAAGCACCAATACCTCCGGCTGAAATATATTAATGATACTATTGACACCGTCTGCCACATAGCGGATATAGGTATCCACTACCTCCTGTGCCGCTTTGTCTCCGGCTTTTGCCGCTTCAAAGGCGGTTCTGCCGCTTACTTCTCCTGTTTCTGCCACGCTTTTTGCCATCAGACTATCCGGATGCCGGACAATGGCTGCCTTGGTCTGGGCAATCAATGCAGTGGCCGAGGCA
>JAZOWR010000454.1:0-2304 GCA_045659345.1 Ructibacterium sp. | reverse complement strand
TCCCACTTGCCTTCAATGCTGTGGTGTGTTCCGTCTGCTGTTTCAAAGGAACTCCGACCGTTCAGCAACGGAAGGACATCGCCTTTGATGTGCCATTCTGGATGACCGCCAGAACAATCGATGATGTCGCAGGAGAAGGCTTCGTAACCAGCTTCTCGCCAAGCCTTGCAGACTGTTTGAGATTCCTCGCAGGCAACAAGAATCATTACTTGCACCTCACAGTCTTACCAACTCCCCACCCAGCCAGTGCCGTACACAGGCACATACAAGGAACTGCGATAGACTCAGCCATCAGTCCAGCCTGTTCCCAATAGAACAGCAGGAAACTAAGACCGCCAAAGCAGCCAGCCCACTGAACGCAACCCTTGAGGTTGTCCATCCAAGTACGCTCCTTGATAGGCTCCCACTTGCCGTCCTTGAAGTCATGCGTAGGCTTGTGAGCGGACTTCTGAGCGGTTTTCTCTGCATTGTCGGTGTTAGCGGACGTGTTGGCTTTCCGTCTCTCAGACAGCTTCTCGTTAGCTGTCATGTCGGTGAATCTGTCACCGAAGATTCCCTTCAGACCTTCGTCTTTGGTATCCAGATTGTTGATATCATCAGGCATTATGGTTTTCCTCCCTTTAATAGTTTTTCTGCTTCCTTATGTATGGTTTTCATTCTTTTGCTTCGTTCTTCGGAAGTCAGATCAGGAATGTACACCCTGGCAATCAGGCCGGGATATTCAAAAGTCCTGACTTCTTTGTAGCTATCAGGATTCATGCTTCATCCTCCGGAATCTCCTTGAACAGCAGTTCGATGGTGTCAATCGTCCATCCCTCTGCCTTCAGTTGTTTGCCTCGCTTTTCCAGCCAGCGAAGGTCAGCCATGTACTTCCGCTTCCGGTTCAGTAATCGCTGATACTTCTGGGCAAGCTTTACTTCATCCGTCTGCTTCAGCCGTTCGATTTCGGCATCGATCAGTTCTTCCGGGGTTGGTCTTCTGTTTGCCACTTTGTGTCCTCCTTTTGTTGCGATGTGTCTGTTTTAGACACTTAGTCAGCAAAAAAAATACGGTCTACCATGTCGCAATCAAGACTATACCGTGTCTTGATCTTGCAGATCTCACGCTTTCGGAATTCCGTTCCGTTCTCATTGATCTTGTTGCAGAAACTCTGCTCAGAGATTCCCAGATATTCAGCCAAGGAAGCGTTGGTGTCACCAAATAACGCCATGACACTTCTAAGCAGTTCTTTGTTCATGTAATCACCATCCTTTCTTCTCGTGTCTAAATTAGACACTATTATTGTAAAAAAATAATCCGTTCCCGGATCTTCTGTTGTCTGGTGTCTTTTTAGGACACCGTTAATATATCACAGTAATTTTTAATTGTCAATAACTATTTTGGAATAACATTAAAAAATAATTGATTTTTAGGATACAATGGTGTATTATTAAGACATAAGGAAGGAGGTGCCAAGAAATGGAACTTGGTCAAAAAATAAAAGAAGCCAGACTACGGAAAGGTTTGACCCAAGAAGAACTAGGTAAGATTGTTGGCTTGCAGAAATCCGCAATTGCCAAATATGAAAATGGAAGGGTAGTAAACATAAAAAGAAGCACCTTGCAGAAGTTGGCAAAGGCTTTGGATCTCAGAGGTTCAGACCTGATAGTTGAAAGTAATCCAAAGGAAGCTGTTGCACTTCATGCAAAGGTGCTGTTAGATAGTGAACTGATGATTTCTATTGAACAATACTATGAATTATCTGACGACGAGAAAAAGATGGTCAGAGATTTAATCCGCAGTTTGGCAAAATAACGCTTTCGCAAGAAGAAAGATGTATTCTTTCTGCTTATCTGTCAGCGTGTCAATAATGTTTGCAAGTTCTTCAGCTTGTTCTGGGGTTAAGCTTAATATGTATTTAATCAGTTTGTCAATCGCATTCATTATTATACCAATCCTTTCCCAGGGAACTGCTGTTCTGTTCTCTTAAACTATACTAAAATAATTTCAGGCTTGCAACATATCTTGCTATATTCGGAATATTCTACTGATATAGTACAAACTTGACTTGTCGAAAAAAATAAAATCCACGAACGAATAGTAATTTTATTTTTGATTTGGTGTGAGGATGCCAGTCGCCAAACTATTCATCCCCACACCGGAGATCGGTAGGCTTTCGCTTTTCCTGGCTAAAGTCTATCATTTCGTAAGCAAAAAATACAGCCCAAAATAACAGGATTTCACAGCATTATAAAGGGGTAGCAACCCCACCATTTTAGGGTATCACCCTCGCATATTTACGAAATGGAGATAAAGAATGAAAAC
>JAZOWR010000453.1:0-3984 GCA_045659345.1 Ructibacterium sp. | reverse complement strand
AGGAGGGAGAACCGTCCCCTATCCTCCTCTATCCTCTGCAAAAAACGCACCTGCTGATACAGGTGCGTTTTTGTGTTATTCATTATTGAATTTCTTTGTGGAACTGCTGAAGAGATTTCACATTCAGACTTCCGGAGTCTTTGACCGCCTTGATGCCCTCAATCGCTGCTTGCGCTGCTGCCATGGTGGTCATATGAGAAATCCGGTGCTTCACCGCACTCTTACGGATATAGCTGTCATCCTCTGTTCCTTTTTTGCCCAGCGGGGTATTGATGATAAAATCAATCTTTCCGTTGGTAATCTTATCAAGAATGTTGGGTCTGCCCTCATTGAGTTTAGCGACGCGTTCAACCGGAACACCTGCAGCTTCAATTGCTTTCGCTGTTCCCTCGGTTGCCATCAGGCTAAAGCCACATTCATAGAAGTCTTTCGCAACTTGAACTGCCTCTTCCTTGTCCATATCGCTAACACTCATCAGCACTGTACCAGACAGGGGAAGCAGAGTAGACATGGTTGCCTCCTGCGCCTTATAAAATGCTTCGCCAAAGGAGGATGCGATACCCAAAACCTCACCCGTGGAGCGCATCTCAGGACCGAGAACAGGGTCTACCTCCTGGAACATATTGAAGGGGAATACCGCCTCTTTGACGCCGTAGTGATGGAAGGTCTTTTCTTTCAGTTCCGGGACGGGAGAGGGTCTTCCTGTCAAATGTGAGGTCATGATATCGGTAGCAATGTTTACCATATTGATACCGCAAACCTTAGATACCAACGGAACGGTACGAGATGCCCGGGGGTTTGCCTCCAGCACATAGACCTTGCCGTCCTCAATCGCATACTGCATATTCATCAGACCGATTACATTCATCTCGGTCGCAATTCTCATGGTATAGTCCTTGATGGTTGCAATCTGTTCCTTGGTCAGGCTCTTGGGCGGGATGACACATGCCGAGTCGCCGGAGTGAACGCCGGCAAGTTCGATATGCTCCATCACGGATGGAACGAATACCTTTTTGCCATCGCTGATGGCATCTGCTTCACACTCGGTTGCATGATGCAGGAAACGGTCAATCAAGATCGGCCGATCCGGGGTTACGCCGACTGCCGCCTGCATATAAAAGGTCAAGGATTCGCTGTCATAAACCACCTCCATGCCTCGTCCGCCAAGAACATAAGAGGGACGAACCATTACCGGATAGCCGATACGCTCGGCGATTTCCAGCGCTTCTTCGGTGTTAACCGCCATGCCGGATTCGGGCATGGGAATTTCCAGCTTATCCATCATGGCACGGAACAAATCTCTGTCCTCTGCCAGGTCTATGGTTTCGGGGGTAGTTCCCAGAATATTAACGCCCGCCTTTTTCAGGTCAGCGGCAAGATTCAGCGGCGTCTGACCGCCGAACTGTGCAATCACACCTACCGGCTTTTCTTTCTCGTGGATACTGAGTACATCCTCCAGTGTCAGCGGTTCAAAATAAAGACGGTCGGAGGTGTCATAGTCGGTAGACACGGTTTCGGGGTTACAGTTGACAATAATAGTTTCAAAGCCCAGTTTCTTTAAGGCCTTGGATGCGTGAACACAACAGTAGTCAAACTCGATACCCTGGCCGATCCGGTTGGGACCGCCGCCCAGAATCATGACCTTTTGCTTACCGTTGTCTGCAACGGGACAATCGTTTTCAATGTTATAGCTGGAGTAGAAGTATTCCGCATCCTGCGTGCTGCTAACATGAACGCCTTCCCATTTTTCTACAATGCCTGCATCAATACGAGCTTTGCGGATTGCCTCCTCGTCTACCTTAAGAAGCTGAGACAAATATTTATCTGAGAACCCGTCGCACTTTGCTCTGCGCAGGGTTTCAACATCCGGAACACTGCCCGCCAGTTTCTTTAAAGCCTCCTCTTCTTCAACCAGTTCGCGCATCTGGTCAATGAAGTAATGCTTTACCCTGGTCTTATCAAAAATCTCATCGTTGGTTGCACCCTTGCGGATTGCCTCATACATCAGGAAGTGCCGCTCGCTGCTTGCAGTGGCAAGCATGCCAAGAAGCTCCTCTTTGGTCTTCTGCGCAAAATCCTTGGCGCCGCCAAGACCATATCTGCCGGTTTCCAGAGAGCGGATTGCCTTCTGGAACGCCTCTTTGTAGGTTTTGCCGATACTCATAACCTCGCCGACAGCACGCATCTGGGTGCCCAGCTTGTCCTGTGCGCCCTTAAACTTTTCAAACGCCCAGCGTGCAAACTTAATTACCACATAGTCACCGCTTGGCACATATTTGTCCAGAGTTCCGTACTTACCGCAAGGGATTTCGTCCAGGGTCAAACCGCTTGCCAACATTGCAGAAACCAACGCAATCGGGAAGCCGGTTGCCTTGGATGCCAATGCAGATGAACGGGAGGTTCTGGGATTGATTTCGATAACAATAATACGGTCAGAAACCGGGTCATGGGCAAACTGTACATTGGTGCCGCCAATAACCTCAATGGCTTCTACGATTTTATATGCCTGCTCCTGCAGACGCTTTTGCGTTTCTTCGGAAATGGTGAGCATCGGCGCACTGCAGAAGGAGTCGCCGGTATGAACACCGAGCGGGTCGATGTTCTCGATAAAGCAAACGGTAATCATGTTGTTTTTGGCATCACGGACAACCTCAAGCTCCAGCTCTTCCCAGCCGAGAATGGATTCCTCGACCAGAACCTGTCCAACCAAGGATGCCTGCAGACCTCTTGCGCATACTGTCTTAAGCTCGTCCACATTATAGACCAGACCGCCGCCGGCACCTCCCATGGTATAAGCCGGGCGAAGTACTACCGGATAACCGAGTTTTTCCGCAATGGCAAGGGCGTCTTCTACCGAGTAAGCAACCTCACTGCGTGCCATCTCGATACCGAGAGCATTCATAGTGTTTTTAAACTCCACACGATCCTCGCCGCGTTCAATTGCATCTACCTGAACACCGATAACCTTGACATTATACCGATCCAAAACCCCTGCCTGCTTAAGCTCACTGCAAAGATTAAGCCCGGACTGTCCGCCCAGATTCGGCAAAAGAGCATCCGGCCGCTCCTTAGCGATAATCTGTTCCAGACGCTCCACATTTAATGGTTCAATATAGGTAATATCAGCAGTATCCGGATCTGTCATAATGGTTGCCGGGTTGGAATTGACCAGTACGATTTCATAGCCTAAATTCTTCAATGCTTTACAAGCCTGCGTTCCGGAATAGTCAAATTCGCAAGCTTGTCCGATAATAATAGGACCCGAGCCAATAATTAACACTTTATGAATGTCTTCTCGTTTCATATGCTTCCTCACCTTTTCCTTATATTTCTATCCAATCACGGATTTTGCCCATTTTTACAATTTTATCACAAACAGTATAGAGAATCAAGATGTTTTTCAAAAAATATTCTGTTTTTTGTATTACAATTCATTTTTCTTCCGTATATCATGAAGCTTATTCATCCACAAAAAAGCACCCTTTCGGGTGCTATTGTTTGGAGGAAGCGAATGGTTTAGACGCCAGTTTGTTTAACAAGATGGTTCGCTTTGCCCACAATTTTATCCAAACTCCTTTGGATAAAATCAAACAATGATTAATGTTTTTTAACTCTTAACATAAGACCTTTTATCGCTATTCCGATGAGAGAAAGAATAAGATTTAAAATAGTAACAATTATAATAGACAACCACACTACCGCAGAAGTTTCAGGGTCACTTCCTATAAAATTATAATAAAGAACACCCTCTATTAACACGCCTAATACTTGCAACCCTGCAGATATGAGATATAGTAACACAAGTCTTTTTACTTGTATTTCCGAAAACGTATTAATGATAAACATAATAATCGGTATTGCAAACCACAGAAAAAAAATAATTCCAGCTATCATCGCTATAAATCGAATTTTTATATTTATTCTAGCACTTTTCTTCATATTCCACTCCATATTTTCGCCATATTGTTATATACACATTGCATT
>JAZOWR010000452.1:0-1648 GCA_045659345.1 Ructibacterium sp. | reverse complement strand
ACCCCGGCCCTGCCCACCGCAGTTATGCCACCATGGAAATCATCCATAACAACATTGATATTCAACTAAAGGAAAACGAAAAGCGTGTGCGATAGCACACGCTTTTTTATCGTATCACAGAGGTACAAATTGCTTTCATCTCAGCCATGTTCTTCCATGCCATTGCCTTGATGCTGTCATAAGGTGCGGTATTTGTAAAGGTTTCTTTTACACCCTGATATGCCTTGATTTGCAGATCAACCAAGATTCCGTCTTGGTAGCATCCAACCAAAAGCACCGTACCCAATTCCAAGTTGGACGGCGTCACCGTAACTGTGGTTTGGACATCATTTTTCTCAGCAGTTACGCTCAGTGTCGGGGCATTTACATGCACCGTTGCACTTTTAAGCGCATCATTTTTGCTTCCGATTCTCACATTTTCCCATTGTTCCTGCGTACCACCGAAATAGATGTCACTTAAGGCGGTGCATCCATCAAAGGCTCCTGTTCCAATATTTATAAGTTCTGCCGGAAGCTCCACACGCTTTAATCCCGAACATCCTTTAAACATCTGTGCTGAAAGATATGTCATGCTGTTTGAAATACGCACTGTGCTCAGGTTAGTGCAATCTGCAAAGGCTGTTTCAATATTGGTCACGCCATCGTCGATTGTGATTCCCTTGATACTCTCCCGCTTGTCATACCACGGTGCTTTTTTGGCGCTAATGTAGGGAATATCGCCCGCCCCCTGAATTGTAAGAACTCCGTTTTTAATTCCCCAAAAGACACCGCTGTTCTTCACATGCCCGCACTGCTTGCATGTATAAACACTTCCGCTTGTTGTCACAACCACATTCTCACTATTATAAGAATGCAACCCTCCATCTATTTCGTTGTTGCATTTGCTGCACAAGTAGGTATGATATTCCTCATAAGGAATCCATGGATTCTCGCCCCTGTCATGGTCACAAACCTTAGATTCAAAAATGACCGTTGCATCCACTCTGGGGACATTGCCATTGTTGGTTTTATACTCGGTTTCACCCTCTGAATCCTGATAAAGATAGAAGTACTTGGGAAGATATTCCTCAGTGTTATTCCAGAAGCAGATGGTACCACTGCCTGTAATTTTACCATTCTTATCGCCGTAATATTCGCTGTAATGCACCGAAATTCCACGATAAGCATTGACCAGTCCGCCCTCTTCAATATTGAGATGGGCGTTAATTAAGCCAAACATTCCACCCTCTCTCATTTTCAGGTTCAAGACACCGCCCTTTTTCACCGTTATGTTGGCATAGGTATCATCATGTAAGGTTAGCACTGCACCGTCTTCTACGATAATCATTTCTTCACCCTGACTGCCGCTGTCACCTTCTGTGATTTCCACAGCAGAACCGCTTTGAATGGTTAGAGTGTGTTCCACTCCTAAATACCCGCCAAAGGATAAACTCTCCGCCTTAAGGTTGCCGGAAATTTCACACGGTTCATAGATATGCAGATTCTTTACCTTGGTCAAATCGACCTTTGCTTTTGCCTTACGCAAGGTTAAGCTTCCATCAACTTCACCTGCAAGATCAAACACCGCATCACCGCTGATGCTTACATCGCCCTGCACCGAACCGGTCAGTGTAAAATTCTTATGTGCCGATAAATAAGTCGGAGGCCA
>JAZOWR010000451.1:0-2391 GCA_045659345.1 Ructibacterium sp. | reverse complement strand
GGGAAAGACTGATATGATAGTAATCAGTGGCCATGGCGGATTTGATCATACGCAGAATCGACAGATCCTTGCCGCAATAGGTGACCTCGGTTTGATCGTGAGAAACAAGCTCGTAGCTGGTGCAAGGACCACCAATGGCGTTCAGCGGAATGTTTTTCCCAAGGGCATTAAGCTTTTCCTGCCAGATATCCAGATAGGTCAGCAGTGTACCGTCCGGTGTATCCATAAGACCCTTGGTGACCGAAATAACAGGAACACATTCTTCCAGTCTCGGCAGGATTTCATCACGGAACCATTCTACGCCAAAGCTGCTGACACCGCAGATGATAAAGTCTGCGCCGCAGATTGCCTGCTCCAATTCTTCAATTTGATAATATGTGATCCCTGCCGGAAAATCCTTTGTGAATTTGGGATGGTGCCCGGTTATGCGGCAGCAATCAATGATCTCTCTGTCCAAAGGGGTTCCTACCAGACGAACATCATTTCCGTTTTCTCTGGCGGGGAAAGCGAGGGCAGAGCCCATCATTCCCGCACCAATAATTGTGATCGTTTTCATATCCAAAGCTCCTTTTCTTTAGTCAAGAATTGCACCGTCGTCTTTTAGTTTTTGCTGCAGTGCATGGATATCAATATCCCGAAGGGATTTACGGCTTTCAATGGCAAGTGCTGCAGCGGTTCCCGCCGCCTGGCCCATTGCCATTGCAGCAGGCATACAGCGTATCCCTCCGACTGCCTGGGACTGACAGCAGATGGTCTTTCCGGCAACCAGGAGATTGCTACAGTTTTTGGGCAACAGACTTCTGTATGGAATGTAGTATCTCTTTGCAACCTCAATTTTAAAGTTTCCGCTTTCCGAAGCACTTCGGCGGTGAACATCCATTCCGTAGCCATATACCGCAATCGTGTCCTCAAATTTGGTACCTTCCACAACATCTGTTACGGTGATTTTGTATTCGCCCTCAATGTGACGGCACACCCGGACACCGAGAACAGACGCAACATTGGAAATTTGTGCATTTTCAAAGCCGGGGGTTTTGTTACGAAGCACATCCAATGCGTCTAAAATCTGCCGCCGTGCCTGCCGGTGAGCGGATGTAAGACTTTCGGCATTTGCTGCGTCCACATTAAAAACATGATAATGATTTACTTTGTATGTTTGACTTGTAGGGGTCTTATATGCCTTTACGGGATACTCAGGTCTTGCGGCAAAAGCATGGTAAGCCTCTTCATTTACATGATTCACTTCAAACATCAGTGTGGCAGGTTGCGGAATACCGTGAACCTCCTCACCCTTGTAAGTAGGAACACCTGCGTTGTCTGCAACGGCAGCGATACCTGTGCAGTCAATAAACATTTTTGCGGAAACACAGAGCATCCCTTCGGGGGCAGAAAGAATGGCATATTTTATCCTGCCGTTTTCGGTAATGCAGTCTGAAAAGTGTGTGTAGCAAAGCAGCTCTACGCCGGCTTCGCTTACCATATCATCTAAAACAATTTGAAGATAGAAAGGATCGAACGGCGTTAGGCGGCGGTGATATCTGCTGATAAAAGAGGTGTAAAGCGAAGGGGCATCTACCTCTTCAGGTTCGACAACGGCAGAAAAGGCTTTGAGCCGTTCAACGATTTCGTCGAACAAACCGCTAACGGCTTTTTCGTTACCGTCACGGTCATAGTTCGTCATAAACGGACCGACCAAACCACTGGTAGCCATTCCGCCCAGCATGCCCGTAGATTCAACCAGGAGTACCTTTAAACCCTGTCTTGCAACGGAAACAGCAGCGCACACACCTGCGGGTCCGCCGCCAATAACGGCCACATCATAATCGCCGTAAAGGGAAAGTTGCTTGTGATAGCTGATTGGATGCATAATCTACCCCCTCTATTGACAGTGCATAGTACAATGATATTATAAAAAAGATTGTTTATATGTCAATTCCTGTCTTTAAAATTGATAAACAACCATATTCGAACACTAATCGGAACGGAGAGAAACATATATGATCAAAAAAGAAAGACAAAACAAAATATTGGAAATTGTCAAAGAACGAAAATACTGTACTGTCAATTATCTTTCCAAGCACCTGTTTGTTGCACCGATTACGATTCGACGCGACTTGACTGAGATGGAATTGGCAGGACTTATCACAAGGTGCCACGGAGGTGCAACGATTCCTGAATATGAAAACAGAGAAGTGCCCTTTGGCCTGAGAAATAAAAATAATTTTTCCATAAAGGAAAAATTGGCAAAACTGGCGGCAAAGCTGATCCATACGGGAGATGTCGTGTTTTTGGATGCTTCCTCAACGGTAAGCCATATGGTAGAGTATATTTCTGCGGATCAGAACATCACAGTTGTTACGAACAGCATACTTATTGCCCAAAAGTTAAACG
>JAZOWR010000450.1:0-2174 GCA_045659345.1 Ructibacterium sp. | reverse complement strand
CTCCATTAGGATTAGGCTCAAGCCAGACATCCATTGGGAAGCCACCCGGATTGCTGAACGAAATACTGGGATTGCTGACATCGGTAACATCGGAAGCATATGTAATGGTTGCCTTTCTGGGTATGCTATCCAATGTCCATGTACCGTTGAAGGTGCTTGTCATGCCATAGTAAACACCTGTAGTCAAGCTGACACTGATGGACTTGCTACCATCGGTATTATGGTCTACAACAAGGCTTCCACTCACGCTACCCTTGGCTGCAGGGAATGTCCTTGTATCCCATGCCATTTGCTTGCAATAATAGACCTGCGTACCAGCAATGACTACAGTTGTGGGGCCGGTCTGGTAGTAGTTGCTTTCGCCACCGATGGACGATAATGTCCAATTGATGGTGGACTTATTGGTTGCTACATCGGTTGTTTGGGTGCATGATAACTGTAGGTATCTGCCTTGGTATGTACCGTAGCCGGACTTGGAATCTAAAGTAAAAGTATTTGCCATATTAGCCTCCTATCCAGGTGAATGCCAGACCATCTGATGTGTCGGTCTTATATTCGCCAAGCTGGATCTCACCCAGGAAAACTGTCTTACCTACCACATAAAGGCAACCTGCACCGATGTAGGCAACCTCATCTCCGTTCTCATCGAAGAAAGAGAGTCGGTCAGCCGTGAATCGTGCATATCTTAGGAATTTGCCTTTATCGTTCGTCTCACCAACCTCAACGCCATAGATGGCATTACCATTATCGGCATAATCAAGTAAGCCTCTCCTAATGTAGGCGTTTGTGGTGAGAGATTCTTCCTTCAGCACATCGAGAGTGCCGGTGCCATCTGCATTGGTGATTGTCTGTACATTGGTATAGACCTCATTGACATACTCGGAATTCTCCTCCACTTTTTTGCTCGTCTCCTTGATGTATGTGCCGAAGTCAGACTCTGCGAAGTATTTGCCGTTGAAGTCTGTGAAGATGGTTTCCTCGTAGGCTTTCACGATATCCGCAGATTTGATGATCAGAGCCTTGATGGAATTGAAGGTGGACTCTGCTTCCTGTGGTGCAACATCCTTGCCAATCACTACAGACGGAGATGCGTTTCCGCTTTGGGCTGTTTCAATCGTGTTCAATGCCCAGTTGAGCTGCTGCACAAGCTGGTGCATATAGCTTTGGATCTGCTGTAGCTTGCCTGCATCCGTAGTAGCATTGATGTTCGGTAGCCGAATCTCTATACTCATGACAGCTCACTTCCTTGCTCAATGGTCTTAGTGATGGAGTAGATCTTCACATTGCCCTCGCCCTCGATACGGAGCTTCATGTGGTCGCACCGCTTGGGTCTGATGGGGATGGAGAAGCTACGCAGGTTCTTACCTGTGATGGAGAAAAGATGCTCCCACTCATCACTGAAGTCATACTGCGCAGATACTCTTACCTCTGCCCCGATATCCATAGACATACGAAGTGTGACCCTAGAGATGTACTTCATATCAGGAGAGGAGATGCCAATCTCGCCTGTCTCTGCCATCCATTTAACAAAGCTGGTGTCAGGAGTGCCAGAGCCAAGCATAGTGAGGATCTTGCCACCACTGATGGCGTACATCTCACCACGGCAGGAGCAGAAGCAATCCACCCGAAGGTTATCCTCTCTGTGCCACATGCCCTTTGCTGTGTCAAACACAAACAGTTGGTATTCGCCCAGGCGATCCTTCATGGAGATATAGTATTTGCTTCCGTGTGATCCACCCACAGCATCGCTGTACGCCTCGTTACCTAGTGCATAGGACACCTCGGAAGGGAGAGAGCCATCGTAGGCACAGACGGCATTCTTAGCCTTGTAGAACAATGTCGCATTGACGATAGCAAGACTCTTGTCACAGCCCTTCTGCACACCGTTGCAGGCCGTAGTCTGTATCTGGAAGTTCGCAGGGTAGTTTCCGTATACCTTGTGAACACAATTTTCTTTGAAAAATAGCGGATAGCCCATGTGGGTGATTGCTCCTGTGAACTGTCCATCTGTACCGCAGGAAGCTGCATAGCTGTCCGTTGCTATTCCCATGAAACAGTTCCAGTTTCTGAAGTCACCCAGCTTGGAGGAGTAGATCTCGTTAACCACCTCGCCATTGGCAGCAGTACCATATCTGCAGCCCCACAGCCGGTTCTCAGATTCAATGACAAAGTCC
>JAZOWR010000449.1:0-2868 GCA_045659345.1 Ructibacterium sp. | reverse complement strand
CACCTCCAATTTCTCACATCAGAATTTATTATCATACCACCATTTCGTATAAAATGCAAGCATTTTTTTTAAAAAATAAGAAATATTTTCTTGAAAATACACATATGACATAAAAAAACCTCTGTTGCAGAAACTAAAACCAAGGAGTTGATCAAAAATGAAGCAGGTTCGTTGTGACTTGGCAGTCGAAGCCAGAGAAATGATTACAGAAATACAAGGAGATTCCTATGTTATTCCGGGGGTTGAGGTAAAAGAAGAAAATGTAAAGAATTACATTCGTATAACCAAGGTAAAAGTTCTTGACGAGGAAGGCGCAGAGCGCCTCGGCAAAGATATCGGCAACTATGTAACCATTGAAATGCCAAGCCGTTTCTATGGTCAGCAATCCATATATGAAGAAATGTGTAAAACATGTGCCAGTGTGCTCAAAGAGCTTACTGATAGTCTTTTACCATCGGAAAAGGAAAGTGTGTTGGTCGTTGGTCTTGGCAACTGGAACATTACAGCAGATGCTCTTGGTCCTAAAGTTTTAGATTCATTGATGATAACACGACATTTAAAGGAATATATGCCGGAAGAAATCGACGAAGGTATCCGTTCGGTTTGCGGAATCACGCCCGGCGTTCTTGGGCTTACCGGTGTTGAAACCGGCGAAATAATAAAGGGTATTGTTGATCGGGTCAAACCATCACTTGTCATTGCTATTGACGCCCTGTGCTCCAGAAAAATAGAGAGAATCAATACAACGATCCAGTTTTCAGATACAGGAATTACACCCGGTGAGGGTGTCGGAAATAAGCGTCAGAGCATTACAAAAAAAACATTAGGTGTCCCTGTGATTGCAATTGGTGTTCCAACAGTTGTAGACGCCGCAACGATAGCCAGTGAATCTATGCAGCGGGTGATTGCAAAGATGAAGGAACACACACAAACAAACTCAGAATTCTACCATCTTCTTGAAGAGCTTGAACAAACAGAACGATATGAGTTGGTAAGGGAATCTATAAAACCGGCGTTTGGGAATTTTATTGTTGCACCAAAGGAAGTAGATGTGATTATTGACGATATTTCTAATGTGATTGCAAACGGAATCAATATCGCACTTCACAAGGGAATAGGACTAAATGACATCGACCGTTATGTATAAAAAATACTGCCCAAAGGGCAGTATTTTTTTAGTTTCTTAAACTATGTATCGGTGCGGGTATTCTGCCGCCTCGATTAATGAACGCTTCGCTGGAGTAAGCGTGCACCGGCATCACCGGAGCAGCACCCAAAAGACCTCCAAACTCAATACTCTCGCCAACCGTCTTTCCAATAGCAGGTATAATACGGACAGCAGTTGTTTTTTGATTTATCACACCAATTGCCATTTCGTCTGCAATAATTGCTGAAATAGTAGAAGCAGGCGTGTCACCGGGAACTGCAATCATATCAAGTCCTACCGAGCACACACATGTCATAGCTTCTAACTTGTCCAAATGCAGTGCACCACATTCTGCAGCTGCAATCATTCCTGCATCCTCGCTGACAGGGATAAAAGCACCGCTTAATCCACCAACAGAGCTTGACGCCATAACACCGCCTTTTTTTACCGCATCATTTAAAAGCGCAAGAGCAGCGGTTGTGCCGTGTGTACCACATTTTTCAAGACCCATTTCCTCTAAAATATAGGCAACACTGTCACCGACCTCGGGCGTGGGAGCAAGAGAAAGATCAACAATTCCAAAAGGAACACCAAGTTCTCTCGATGCTTCTTGTGCAACCAATTGACCCATACGGGTAATTTTAAACGCTGTTTTTTTAATGGTTTCTGCCAGAACCCCAAAGTCCTTGCCTTTGATTCTTTCTAATGCTGATTTAACAACACCAGGTCCACTAACGCCAACATTAATCACGCAATCTCCTTCGCCGGGTCCGTGGAATGCACCCGCCATAAAGGGATTATCTTCAACAGGATTGGCAAAAACAACAAATTTAGCACAACCCATTGAATTATCATCCTTGGACATCTGTGCTGTTTTAACAATAATATCTCCAACCCACTTCACAGCATCCATATTGATGCCTGCCTTTGTTGTCGCAACCCCTACAGAAGAGCAAACACGGTTGGTTGAGCACAAAGCCTCGGGGATAGAGCGGAGAAGAATCTCGTCACCCTTAGAAAAACCTTTGTGAACCAAGGCAGAAAAACCGCCAATAAAGTTAACGCCCGTTTCTTGCGCCGCTCTGTCAAGCGTTTTTGCAAATGCAACATAGTCTTTCGCATCGCTAGCACCGGCAACCATAGCAATAGGAGTGACAGAAATTCTTTTGTTGATAATAGGAATACCGTAGCGTCTGCTAATCGCCTCACCAGTTGATACCAGATTTTCTGCGTAGCGAGTTATTTTATCATAAATGGCATCACAGGCAACCTTTGGATTGCTGTTTGCGCAATCTAATAACGAAATTCCCATAGTAATCGTTCGTATATCCAGATGTTCATCACGAATCATCTGGATGGTTTCGCCAATTTCATTTGGATTGATATTAAGCATGACATAGAATTCCTTTCCATTTAAAGTTTATATTTAGATTCTATGCATGGAATTAAAGATGTCCTCATGCTGAATCCGAATCTCTACACCCATATCCTCGCCAAGCCGGCTTAGGGAATCTCCCAAAGAAGATAAATCTTGTTTACTATTTGCAATATCAACAAGCATAACCATTGTAAAAATATTCTGAACTATGGTCTGTGTAATATCTAAAATATTGACATCGTTCTCCGCTAAGAGTGTACTTGTTTTTGCTATAATACCGGTTCGGTCATTTCCCATAACTGTTACAACTGCTCGCATAATGATTTCCTCCAAAAAAATAATA
>JAZOWR010000448.1:0-5865 GCA_045659345.1 Ructibacterium sp. | reverse complement strand
TGCGGATCTTGTCGGCAGGAACCCCCAGCTCCTGTAGACGAGCTCGCCCGGCGTCGGCTCCGCTATCGCCCGATTCGGCTCCCGCTCCATCACCACCGGACCCTTCCCCGGCGAAGATCTGTAGCCACAGCCAATTGTTGTCCATCATGTGAGTCAATCCTCCGATATTCTGTGGTTAAGGCCCACGACTCCTATATCACCCTCTGTGGGGTTATATACAAAACGATAGCCGGGAGTATTTGCAAAGCCAGCCCCCCCGGCCCGGCTGATAAAGGAGAAAGAAAGAAAGGAGGCAATCCCGTATGCCACGGGTATATACTACCAGAATGCGCCTAAGTCCTTCTATCCCTATGTGTATATGGTGTACTGCACGTTCTCCGGTGCCTTTTTGGCAAGAAGCTCAAAGCCAACGGCAATGTTGTTGACGGTATTCCGAACCACAGCCAAATCCCCTTCGGCGGCCTTGAAGACAAACTTAGCCTTTCCGGGCTTGATCTCTGCGTGATAGTCCGCAAGGAATCCGATGCCATCCAGGTGCTGAAGGTTGGCTTCCAGGGTGTGGCACAGAGCAGAAACCGCCGCACAAATCAAATCATGTCCCGGTTCCCCGCTCCCTGCGTGACCCTTGATATTCAGGAACCCCTCCTTGGGGCTATAGGTAATAGTTACCATATCACATAACCTCCTTGTTGGCTTCCGGCTGGCTGGCATCAGCCGATCTCTGCCGGGCTTTTGCTACGATGGTCGGTTCCTTCCGCTCCACCCCGGCTATGTTATCCTGCTGATGGAGCTTTACGGGAGCGCCACCGGGAGCCATTCCCACCGGGGCGCCACCTCCCATGGTTGCCATAATATCCTGGCTAATCCCTGCCACCATATCCGGGTAGCTTTTCTGGGCCATCATCAGGCTCAGTTGCATATATTGAGCAAGCTTCTGTTGCATCAAGCCCATATTGCTGACTCGCTGCATGATCTCTTCCTTCCCCTCAAAATCCATCATACCCAGGCACATCATGGTCTGATCTGCCATCTGGGGATTGAAGAAACCAAGCTGGAAGAATTGCAACGCAAGCTCGTTCTGGCTGACCTTGGTATATACGCTCTGCTTCTGTGCAGAGACCTTAACGTCAAAGGCCGGAACCCGGTATCCCAAATCCACGCCACCTGCCATGCCCTGGTGCTGTGGGGCAATGCCCTGGTTGGAATAGGAAACGAATTCCTCAGCCCCAAACTGGCCCACAATGCGGAATTGCCGGGGAAGATCATAGAATTGACGAATGAGATCGATGCACATCTCGATCATGTCGGCATATACCCGGTAGCTGGATCGGGTGGAGTCTGCGCTCCCCTTACCGGAAGCCTGTTGCAGGGCTGCTATGGCGCTTGCGGCGGTCACCCCAGAAGAGGTGGTGCCGGTGGCGGTCTCGGTGTTACCGCTGGTCTCCCGTAGCTCCTCAATGGAGCGGTCAAGCATGGTAATATAGCTTGCCCCAAGCCCGTTATAGTCGATGGGGCGCAGGGAGGTTTCGTCCACATTGCCGGACACGTGTACGATAGGCTTGGAGAGATTCAGGAATTCTTCCTCGTTGATATTGCCATCCATCCGGTTGAAATACCGGGGGGACGCACCAACCATTGCATTTTTGACCATGGCGGTCTTCAGGAGGTCGATCTCGGTCTGTGGATTCTTACACAGGTCGATATACCCATATCCCAGAGGGCTTCCTTCGATGGGGAACAGGGCATCGAAGAAGTAGGGATATTTACCATGGTCGTAGAACCCACGCTCCCGCATTTCGGGCTCGTTCTCAGAGGAATACAGCACCTGATCCTCCACGTACTTGACGTAGTGGAGGCGTCCAAGCTTGTGATAATAGACCTCGATCACCGTGCGCTTGTTCTCGTCATCCGCATGATCGTCCAGTTGAAATTGGGATTGAATCATGGTGTTGCTGTTGAGCTTACCCTTAAGCTGTGGATACCGTTCCTCCAACAGATCCTTGTCCCACAGCTCGGTGTGGAACACGTACCGGCTCCGCTGGATATCGGTGACACCCGGCTCCCAAAAGATATTCAGGAGGTTCACCCGCTCAATGGCAATGTCACCCAGGCCATGGAGCTTGTTCTTATCCCACACGATCTTGTAACACCCGGTGCCGGTCTTCAGCTTCTGCCACATGGCCTCGCTGTAGGTTCGCTCAAAATCATTGGCTTCCAGGATGCAGGGCAGGATGGAGGAAAGCATCTTCGCTTCCATCTTATCCCCCTCTTCCCGGGGAAGGATGTTGGGCTCCGGGTATGCCTCCATGGCATCAGCGTGCTTAGAAACTACCACGTTGTGGAGCCACCCGGACTTGCTGGCAAAGCCCTTATCCATACCAAGCATGGTATCCTTCTGCTCTTCGGCGGTATTCCGGAGCTTCCACCAGTTTTCCGCCGATTTGATGCGCTCCTCCGTCCTGGCCTTCCCGGCCTTGTATTTGTGGAGAATTGCCGTAAATTCCTTAAGCTGTTCGGCCCCGATAGCCATCACTTCAACGGCATCGGGGTTTTCGTCACCGGGATTTACCCCCGGCATGGTTCTTTCGTCCATGGGTTAGTACCTCCTGTATTGGTCGTTAAACATATCCAGCGGGTCGCTGATGATCGGTTTCCGTTCCACCGGAATAATGGGCTTGATTGGCTTACTCATACACATATAGCGTACCTCGTCCGGGCAATGATCTTCCAGTTTGGTGTCCAGGTCTTCGGGCTTTGTCTCCGAAAACATCATCAGCGGGATGGTGCGGCGAAAGGCTTTACAATTTTCGAAGATATACATCCTCGGGTAGCCGTTATGGTCAAACTGCAACCTGTAATGTACTTGCATCCACCCAGGAATTCGGTTGTTGTCCCCGGGCGTAAAGTAGATCCCATATCTGGCGGCTGTATCGGCAATGCTTTCCCCACGGCTTTGATCCCAGATCGCCGGATCTGCCACGCTGTCCACAATGTGCCTCCCCTTAAGCCATGGATGCTCCCGCTCAAACTCTGCAATGCGCTTGAATTGCTCATCCGGGGACCATTTTACCCCTTCGTCCGGGGTGGCGGTACAGCCGTACATCTCTGCGATCCGGTATAGCGTACCATCATAGTCCACCGCCCAATAGCCCAGCGAAAAGGGCTTGTTATATCCAAAGTCGTAGCTCCGCATGATATTCCAACCCCGCCGATCTCCGCTGTTGAGGTCGAAGGGAGGGATTACGTGGGTGAATCGGTGTGTCTCCAGGGCTTCCTCCACACTGATGCCGGCATCGGCACACATCTGCGGATCCGGAGTATCCCGGAAATCCTCAAAAAATTGTCCAGAAAAGATATTCCAGTTGCCATAAAGCCAGGCCTCCCGTAGCTTGGGCGGCAGGGCCTCCAGTTGGCGCATATAGTCAGGATCGGATTCAAGCAGCGCTTTGTTATCTGTCACCAGACTCTGGATAAACGTATAGTCCTCCGGTCTCTCGGTATCGGTAAATTGACGATCGATGAATAGCCGTTTCACCCAACCATGGCCTTCTCCGCCGGGGTTGCAAGTATAGTAGATGCGTTTTGGATACTCATTCACGCCACGAACGCAAGCCGTCAGTTTCTTGGCCTTTTCCTCATTCTGGTGGGTGGCTTCGTCAATAAACAGCACGTCCACTTCGGTTCCTTGGAAGCGTTCTGCATCTTTGTCGTTGTCCAGATACCGGAACAAGATGCGGCTACCGTTTGGGAATGTGATGTGCTTTTTTGAGTCGTTATAGTTGGCGATTCTCTGCTTTTTGTCCGGGTCATAGCAATGTAGCATTTGGCATAGGGGAATGATGTGGTTTTCCTGCAATTCCGGGTAGGTTTTACGGATGATCATACACTTGATCCCCGGATGCCTCAAGCAGAGGAGAACCGCCTTGGTTCTTACGCTCCAACTTTTCCCGCCTCCACGAGATCCGCCGAAGGCCACGTGTTTCTGCTTCGCCAGCAGGAACAGCTTCTGCTTTTCGTTGGGAATACCCAAATCAATGGTCGGCATAGCTCCTCCTATTCTGCATACTGATCGGCATTTTCGCCCATGATCACCTTGACAGGCTCTGTGGTTCCTTCATCCTTTTCTGCCATCTTCCGCAGATTGGCGATCCTGGCTTCCTGCTCTTGGTCATCCATTTCGGATTTCAGCATCTGCACTTCCTTGATGTCACGCAAAGCAGAAGCGATCAGCTTGAGACCATTTCGGTCTATGATGCTGGATACCTCTCCGACCTCTTCCTCCTCTGATATAACCTCCCGTGTCGGCTTGTCCGGTCTTTCCCTGTTGTCGTACTCGATCACCTTTTCTTTTCGTGTACTTTTGACGATGATCAAGTCCAACTCATCAATGGCTTGCTCCACTTTCTCCAAAAGCCTGTCGGTAGCCTTATTGATTCTGGACAGACGATCCGCTTTTGTTTTGATATCCTTTTCCAACGATTTCGACAAAGCCTTAGCCAAGTGCTGTCTACGCAGTTCCACCCAGCCTTCTTTCTTTCCCATGTCTCCAACCGCTATCCTGGATAGCCCATATTTTTCGGCCAGCTTACGGTAACTGGTATCCGTTGTAATATATTCCGATTTAATGGCATTCCAATCTGCCGCCATACCTGGCCTCCTTTCGATTGATACGCCATTTTACCCTTTTGCGCCTTGCACCTTCTATCCCAACAGAAAAAGGAGGAGCTTTCGCTCCTCCTCGTCCTTATGTATTTCTCCCCGCTTCCCACTCACGGTATAGATGGATCCAATCCTCAAACTGCATGGTCACCAGGGTGTCCGCATGGCTTTTACGATGTATCACCACCGGAAGATCTCCCTTTCCGTTGGCTTCCGCATCCCGGCTTGCCTGAGCCATCCATTCGTAAAGCCTCATTTGCTCCTGAAATTTAGCTTCGATGTGGAGCCCCGGTGGCCCCAGGACGTCCGATGCGTCCCCGGTGTTCCCACAATATTGGGCTGTTCGCCTGGCATCGTACCCCTCTGCACGGAATTTGGCAGCTACCTCCAGCTCATACCGTTTCCCTTTTGCTTTGCGGTTGATGCTCATGTGTGCTCACTCCCTTTCAGGGTTAGCTGATCGCCGTATTCCGGGATCTCTATCACTTCGACCACCCTCATATCCCCAAAGCGTTCCATTTGCATCGTGAGGCATTCCTTCACGCCCTGGATGTTCTTGGTGGTCACGTCAATTACAATTCGGTACATCTTTCCTTCCCTCCCTGTAAGCCAATCTGTTGTCACGTCCAACGTATCCGCCAGCAGTGTAAGCGGAAACATGGTCGGTTCGCTCTTGCCATTTTCATACCCGGATATGCTATTGACGGCAACGCCAGCCTTTTCCGCCATCTGGTTGATCGTCCATCCTTTTCTTTGGCGGGCTTCCCGAAGCCGGGTGGCAAAGATACTTTTCATTCCTCCACCACCTTGAGATATAATCCGCAATGGCACGGGCCAGGTTCGGTCTTCTCCCGGAAATCCCGGCATTTGCATTTGGTGTCCGCCGTCCTGGGCCATTGGCACGGGCAATACCAGTCATTCTCGGCTAAGGCTGTTACCAAGGCTTCCATGTCGGCTTCGTAGTTGAGTCTGTCTTTCAGTTTCATGCTTCAAACTTCCTCCCGAAGATAACCTCAACAGTTGCCTTAATTCCGGACAATCTCGCTATATCGTTTTTCAACGCCCGAATGTGTTCTTCGCTGTCCATAAGCTTCATTTTCAAGTATTGGATTTCTTCGATGTGCTTGTGATAGTATGCCTTGTAGTTAGGTTCTTCTTTTATAAGTTTTTCGTTCATTCTTCCTCCTTTTGGCATTCCTCACGAAA
>JAZOWR010000447.1:0-4538 GCA_045659345.1 Ructibacterium sp. | reverse complement strand
AAGAGACACTACAACCGGACACATATGCCGAAGGGCAAGCAGTTCAAATACTTTTAAGGGAGGGGATAAGGGATGAAGTATCCGAAACTGAGAGAACTGAATTCTTCCAGACAGATGGTGGATACCTTCAGAGGTTATAACCACAACCTGAGGATCTCGGATGGTGAGTTCTTCGACATGAAGAATATGACCTCCGATTACTACCCGGTTCTCTCCCCTCGTAAGAAGAGAGGTATCTATGCCTCTCCTGCAAAACCCACCGGTATGATTGCAAAGGACGATCTATGCTATGTAGATGGCACTAAGTTCGTCATCAAGGACACTCCGATAGAGATGGGCCTGAACGATGAGCCTAAGCAGCTTATCTCCATGGGCGCTTATGTCATCATCATGCCGGATAAGAAGTGGATTAATACTGACAATCCGGAGAAGGACCATGGTAATATCGAAGATTCCTTCACCACCACAAGTGATGTGAAGTTTGAGCTTTGCACAATCACCGGTGAATCATACACAGATGCCAAGGTCTCTGACACAGCACCAGAAGATCCTAAGAATATGGATCTGTGGATTGACACATCTTCAGAACCCCACACACTGAAGCGATATGCCACTACCAGTGAAATGTGGGTAGCTATTGCAACTACCTATATCAAGATCTCTGCTACCGGTATTGGTGTGAAGTTTAGCCAGTATGATGGTGTGACCATCTCCGGCATTAATGCTGAAGGCCTGACTGGCTTGAATGGCAGCGTGTCTCTGTGGGGATGCGGTTCTGACTATATCATTGTGGTTGGCATCCTGGACAAGGTGACCACGCAGAAAGCAACAAGCGGTGCTGTGACCATTGAACGGAAGATGCCTCAGATGGACTACATCATTGAGTCCGGCAACCGGCTGTGGGGATGCAGATACGGCACAGCAAACAATGGAGAGACAGTGAATGAAATCTATGCCAGCAAGCTGGGTGACTTCAAAAACTGGAACTGCTTCATGAATCTGTCCACAGACAGCTATGCGGCATCCTGTGGTACTGATGGTCCTTTTACAGGAGCGATTGCCCACTTGGGATATCCGTTGTTCTTTAAGGAGAACTGTGTTCACAAGGTGTACGGCAACTACCCTGCAAACTACCAGATCCAGGCCACTACCTGCAGAGGTGTGCAGAAAGGCTGCAGCAATAGTCTTTCCATCGTCAACGAGACTCTCTTCTACAAGTCCAGAGGAGCTGTGTGTGCCTACGATGGTTCTCTGCCTGTGGAAGTATCCTATGCGCTCGGAAACGAGTCCTATAGCGATGCTGTGGCAGGTGGCCATGGTAACAAGTACTACATCTCCATGAAGGATGTAACCGGTAGCTGGCATCTGTTCGTCTACGACATGGCAAAGAGCATGTGGCATAAGGAGGATAACCTCCGGGCAGACGGTTTCTGCGCCTATATGAACGAGCTGTACTGCATAGAACATGAGTATGGAGATATCCTCGCTTTGACAGGCTCAGGCACACCTGAACAGGATAGCGTGGAGTGGATGGCGCAGACCGGTGAGATCGGCATCTCTACCCCGGATATGAAGTACATCTCCAGGCTGACAGTGCGGATGCATATGGATGTCGATTCTGAGGTCAGAGTCTATGCACAGTATGACTTCAGTGAAGAATGGGAAATCCTATTCAGCCAGAGAAGCAATAACCTGCGTAGCTTCTCTCTGCCCATCAGGCCCAAGCGGTGCGATCACATGAAACTGCGCATTGAAGGCGAAGGTGATGTGAAGATCTACTCCATCACTAAGACCATTGAACAAGGAAGTGATATCTCATGAGTATGAATATCCGATTCCCGAATATTACAGGAGTAAAGCAGGAAGAGCAGATCATGCAGATCAAAAGCTATCTGTATCAGCTTGTGGAACAGCTTAACTGGATGCTGCCGGCCATTGAGTCAAGCACAGGTCAGGCAGGCGCAAGTAGTGCAAATCTGCCCGTGGGTGATATCAGCGCAGAAACATTCTACGAGCTAAAGTCTCTGCTCATCAAATCTTCGGACACGCTGAATGCATACTACGAAAAGATCAATGTAAAGCTGGAAGGACAGTATGTTGACCAGTCTGACTTCAATGCCCACAAGCAGGAGATTGCCCAGCTCTTTATTGATTTGGGAAGCCAGTATGTGGAAGAGAAAGACTTCGATTCCTATAAGGAAGCAGTAACGCAACTGTTCGATGGCCTTGCAAACCAGTATGTGGCGCAGTCTGCCTTCGATGCCTTCAAGCAGGAGAATGCTGGAGTCATTGCTGGTTTGGACAACAAATATGTATCTAAGACAGATAACGATGCATATAAGCAGGAAGTGTCCAAGAGTATTGCTGATCTGCAGCAGAGAGTAAGTGACTTGCAGAATAGCGTAGGCGAACTGCGACAGATAATCAACTCTATGCAAGAAACAGGAGGATAACATATGGCAACATACAATTGGGTCAGTTACGGTTCTCAGGGCAGCGATGTAACTGAACTTCAGAAGCTGCTCAATAACAACGGCTACAATCTGACTGTTGACGGTATCTTCGGCGATAAGACTCAGTCTGCAGTTCAGGACTACCAGCAGAAGAACAATCTGATTGTGGATGGTATTGCAGGTGATGAAACCTGGGGAGCGCTGAGCAAGGTTGCAAGCAACACCACAACCACCACACCTGATGCCACTACACCTGAAGCTCCTACAGCGCCAACGACACCGACATATACACCTAGCGACTCGGTTGCACAGGCTGAGCAGTTGCTGGAGGAGCAGCTTGCCCAGAAACCCGGTGAGTACCAGTCTACATGGCAGGACCAGCTCAATGAAACCCTCCAGCAGATTCTGAACCGGGAGAAGTTCTCCTATGATCTGAATGGCGATGCTTTGTATCAGCAGTACAAGGACCAGTACACCACTCAAGGCAAAATGGCAATGATGGATACCATGGGCCAGGCACAGGCTATGACCGGTGGTTATGGCAACTCCTATGCCCAGAGTGTTGGCCAGCAGGCATACCAGGGTCATCTGCAGGAACTGAACAACAAGATCCCTGAGCTGTATCAGCTTGCCCTCAGCAAGTACCAGATGGAAGGCAATGAGTTGAAGGACCAGTATAGCATGATGGCACAGCAGGAGGATCTGGACTACGGCAGATACAGAGACCAACTCGGTGACTGGCAGACTGAGAGAGATTACCTTTCCAACAGATACGATACCGAGAGAGATTATGACTACGGCATGTGGGCCGATAATCGTGACTACGAGTATCAGGTTGGCCGTGACAAGACTTCTGATGAACAGTGGCAGAAGCAATTTGACGAGGCTAAGAGACAGTTCGACCAGCAGCATGGAAGCTCCGGTGGTAGCTCTTCCGGTGGTTCTTCTGGTGGCTCTTCTAGCAAATCTTCTAGCAGCTCTAGTAGCTCTAGTAGCTATACTTCAAACCCTGGTCTTTCCACAAGTGAGATCCTTTCTATCCAGAAACAGGCTGGCATTGTGCAGGACGGCATTTGGGGACCTCAGACCGCTGCAGCGTATGATAGTGGTTACCGGCCTAAAGCAGATACTGGTGGTGTTCCTACAACCTATGCGGAATTGTCCAGATTCCTGAGTAGTGGTAACTATTCAAAGGGAGAAATCAGCGTACTTATCACTGATGCCCTTGCAGACGGTATCATTAACCAGAATCAGGCGCAGCAGCTTCGGAAGGCTTATATTTCTCAATCACAGACCACAAAAAACTAACAAGGGGTGACCAGTATGGCATCTGAAAAAAAGTCTAGGCTTGCTGAACGCATTGCAAAAATGCAGCAAGAAAACTCGCAAAATAATGGTGGTGGGAATATAACTTCCTCTCCCACCTCACAGACTACCACTAATACGCAAGGTAGACTCGCTCAGCGAATCAACAATATGCGTAGTAGCGATGAAAAGGATAATACAGTAGATGAAACATTCATCAGCACTTTCTTTGAAGATGCACAGGCCTTCCTGAATCGTGCATCTGGCGAGGTAAATGGTCTGGACTGGAAGAGTGCGACATCTGGCGATAGATACAAATCCTGGAACGAAGAGTATTCTTCCTTGAGGGAGAAGGCGGATAAGATCCGGTCCTACCTGAGAAAGAACGAGGACACGATTGACCCCTCTAGCCAGAAACAGATTACTTCACTTCTGGACGCTTTCCATTGGAGCAGCATTGATGCTAAGTTAGCGTTTGCCGACACCACTAAGTACTACAACCAGTGGAAGACCGAGGAAGAGTACAACAAGTGGAAGAAGGATACTGAAGAGTACGAGGCTATGCTGTCCTATGACACGGAGAAGGGCGAGGCCGAGATTCAGGACCTGGAGAAGGTTTTGAAAGAGTATAAGGCACTGTCTCGCACCATGATCAACGATAGGATGCAGGAGAGACTCGACTACATCACCGCTAATTATGGCGATGAGAAGGCCATCAAGAACCTGATCTCCCAGAAGCAGTCTTACAAGACTCAGGCTGAGCGCCTGCAGGAGGGTGTG
>JAZOWR010000446.1:0-2025 GCA_045659345.1 Ructibacterium sp. | reverse complement strand
CTTTTTGTCAAACTGACAGAAGTCAAAGAAGCGCCAAAGACAAACATACTCGCACCCGTAGGCGTACATCGGTACGTTAGGGTGCGAGTTGTGCAGTAAGTCAAAACGCCTTGCTTTGCAAGGGATTGTGGAATGGATCTTAGAACTTAAATTGTTCTTTACTTGAAAGTGTGGGATTTTGCAAAATCCCACTTGCCATATCTCGTTTTGACGGTTTGGGGGTTCTTTGACCTCTGAGGTCAAAGAAGCGCCAAAGACAAGCAACTCGCACCCGTAGGCGTACATCGGTACGGTAGGGTGCGAGTTGTACAGTAAGTCAAAACGCCTTGCTTTGCAAGGGCTTGTGGAATGAATCTTAGAACTTAAATTGTTCTTTACTTGAAAGTGTGGGATTTTGCAAAATCCAACTTGCCATATCTCGTTTTGACGGTTTGGGGGTTCTTTGGCCTCTGAAAAGGCTCTGATTGTGACACAATCGGAGCCTTTTGGTTTGTCTTTACAAAGGTGATATATGTCCGACACCCACCGCTTGGCAGGTTGCAAAAACAGCCGCATTACGATATAATCTTAGTATCTTCAACAAAGAAAACGGCTAAGGGGGTTTTACCATGCACAAATCCATCTTGTTGATTGAGGACGATCTTTCCCTTGCAGGTGAATTATCCGCGTTTCTTACAGAAAGCGGGTTTCGGGTGGATATTGCTCAGTCGGGTCAGTCAGCAAAGGAATTGCTGGATAAAACCACGTATTCCTTGTGTTTGCTGGATGTGGGGCTGCCGGATTGCTCCGGCTTTACGCTTTGCAAAAGCATCCGAAGCCAGTCTTCCATTCCCATTATTATGCTCACTGCCCACGATGAGGAAGAGGATATTATAAAAGGCTTGGAGTGCGGTGCCGACGACTATGTGACAAAGCCCTATTCCGTCCGCGTGCTCTTCAGCCGCATTTCCGCCCAAATCCGACGTGCGAAAAGAGATACCCTTTCCAAATCCCGCACCTTAAAAAGTGGTGATTTAGAAATTGACCTTGCTCATAAAACAGTGTTCTTAAAAGGAATGGAATTGGCAGTCAGCGCAACAGAATACGATTTGTGCGCCACCCTTGCAATGAGTGACTGCCAAATCATGCCCCGGGATCTTTTGCTTGATAAGGTGTGGGATTCCAAAGGCAAATTTGTTGACGACAACACGTTATCCGCTCACGTATCCCGGCTTCGGAAAAAATTGGGCGTGTTTGGGAACACCCCTTACATTGATACCGTTAAGGGTATCGGCTACCGTTGGAACATTCCGGTCTGTGGCGAATAATACGCACAAGGGAGGCAAAACCGATGAAACACAGTTTGAAAAAATCGCATAATAATCTGTTTGGAACGCCTTTATTTGTAGGGTTCACTGCGGTGGCCATACTTTTTTGCATTGCTGTTTCCCTTGCGTTTATCTACCGCTATATTGTGATCCTTGGGGCGGCATCCCATTTTCTCACCCCGGAGGAAATGTCTGCATTTATCAACAGCCTGTTTAGCTACTCGTCTGACAACAGCTTTTATTCCAGCGGGCTGACTGCCCTCCATCAGGCAGGTTATGGCGGATTTTTTCATTATTTCCTGATGAATCCTCTGATGCCCTTTCTTATCATTTCTATCCTTCTGCTTATCTGTGTCATTCTCGTTTGTTTTTGGAAATCAAAAAGAGAACGAATCGCCCGGGAAGAAGATACCCGCAGAATGATAAACTGGATTCAATCAGAGGAAGCAGAGGAGATCTGTTCGCCGTTTTATTCTGTGGCTTTGGTCAATGCGATTGCGGAGCAAAAACGGCGTCTGCAAAGGCAGGACGAAATTCATAATGAAGACACCGCCAAAATTATGCACTATATGGAAGATATTTCCCACCAGTTAAAGACCCCCCTGACGGTGATTCGGGTTGCCTGTGAACGGCTGAGCATGGACAATCCCTCCGCAGAGCCTGTAGCGGAAACCTGCCTGTGGCAAATCAGCAAAATGACCGCATTGATACAGGATCT
>JAZOWR010000445.1:0-3021 GCA_045659345.1 Ructibacterium sp. | reverse complement strand
GGATAATCCTAAGAACCTATACAATAAACCCCGCAACAAATTTTGTTGCGGGGTTTAAAATGTCCTCAAGAACACTCGCTATAGGGTGGATTTTTTTAATTCCTCAAAAATAATTGATACACCTTGTCAAGGGCGAGCTCTCGTTGCCATAGGGCAAGGGCTTTGGGGATATCCTTAACCTGTCCGCCGTTCTTTGCCAATGGCAGCCGGGCGGTGTTCTTGGCGTGGTTTAGTACCTGTCTGCCGATATCGTTAAAATCCAGAATTCGAATGTATTCAGGAAGCAAATCTGTGTCCTTTTGGGTAATGCCAAGATAGGAATTGAGAAGAATCCGGCGAATGCGACTGTAGGCGTAGCGCTTGGATTTGACCTGTTCTATGGTTTGAGCTAAGGTTTGGGAGGAATAGGCGCTCTTTAACAGTGCGTACTCCAGACCTTCGGCAACATCGGCAATCTGACGGAGCGTTTCCGGGGTTTTCAAGCAGAGGGACGCATGGGATGCCAATTCGAAGTCTTTGTCAGAGAACCGTGGGGAATTAGCAATCAGCACCCTCGTGTTTTCCGGTATCAGAGCAAAGGGATCTTCTCCTTGATACAGCATTTGCCGTATTGTAGAGCCGGAAGCAAAAACGCCGCTGGGAGTGCTGTCGTGATGCTGGGCGTCCTTGCGTTTGATGGCGTAAGGCTTGATATTGCTGCCAAGGCGGAGCAATGCTTTGATGTATTCCACTGCAAGAATATTATTGGGGTGGCTTAAAATTTCTGCTGAGGCAGGGCCCAATACAGCTTTCACGGCATTGGCTCTGGCAACGGCAAAAGAGGTGCCGGCAGAAAGTTCTGTCTGCAGTTGCCGGCGGAATTGGATGTCTTCATCTGCAAGAACTTGAGCAATTGCCGTCAATAGCGAGGTATCGGGACATTCTGCGCCAAAGAACAGGGCGTCCACGCAACCCATGGCATCAAGGGTCATGACTGCGTTGCGGGCATACCGTTCTGCAGATTGCAGGGTTAATATTGCAGGAAGCTCCAGAACCAAATCCATCCCGTTTTGCAGGGCAGCTTTGGCACGCACCTGCTTGGGAAACAGAGCAGGCTCGCCTCTTTGGACAAAGTTTCCGCTCATTATGCCAATAATGGCATCGCAGCCCAAGGCAGAACGGGCAGCGGCTAGCTGCCAGGCATGACCGTTGTGAAACGGATGATATTCGCAGACAACGGCTGCAATCTTCATAAGCAATACCTCCCCTCTATGCTTTCAGTATACCATAAAATAAATACAATACAAGAATAATTTTTAAAATATACTTGTCATTTATAAAGGCAAGGTGTATAATAGTTGCATTATGGAAAATGTGTTTTTTTATTATGAAGCATTAGCGGATGAACAATTGGTGGAGCTCTCGGCAGAGGGAGACAAGCAGGCGACGGAATTTATTCTTGCCAAATACAAGAATCTGGTGCGTGCCCGTGCTAAGGACTATTACCTTGCCGGTGCCGACAGAGAAGATTTGGTCCAGGAAGGGATGATTGGGTTATTCAAGGCTATTCGTGACTTTGATATGACCAAGCAGGCATCCTTTCGGGGGTTTGCCGAGCTGTGTGTCAAACGCCAGATTCTCACCGCGGTCAAGATGGCAACCCGCCAAAAGCATATGCCCCTTAACTCTTATGTTTCGCTCAATCAGCAGATCTATGAGGATGAAGCTGAGAGGACCTTGGTTGATATGCTTGCGCAACGGGAGTCTGTCAATCCGGAGGAGATGTTTCTCCGCCGTGAAAAAGCAGAGGCGCTGGAGGCCGAAATCGCACAAAAACTCAGCGGGCTGGAACGGTCGGTGCTGTCTTTATATATGGGCGGCATGGATTATCGCGAAATTGCTGTGGAATTGGGCAGATCTCCAAAATCCATTGACAATGCCCTGCAACGAATCAAGCGCAAATTAAGCAAAGAGGAGTGATGTAAGTCACTCCTCTTTATCATTCCAGTTTTATTGCCTCCAGCATCAATGGTAAAGTTCGATGATAGATACCAGGCAGATCTTCTATGGGAAGCGGGTTTTTGCCAACCCCAATCTCAATGGTAAATGCCGGTCGCTTAAAGGTGCGGATGAACCAGTCTTTATAGCCGCCGTAGGAGGCAATACCGCTAATCGATTCCATTCGGTAAGGGCTGACCGCTTCAAACCGTTTGGCATAGGCGTAGGCCTTTTCCGGAGCGTATCCGCAAAAATCCCAATAAATAACCTCCCCCTGACTATGAAAGGCGAGCGCTAGGTCAAAGTTATTCTGGCGAGTAAAATCCGCTACGGCACGGCTCTCCGGCTCCGATTCGGGAAACGCACCGGAGAAACGGGTCGGACCGGGGCCTAAAATGCCGGCGGAGGCTTCGTTCTGCTTAGAAAGATGCCACAAAGCATCATAGTTGTGGTTTAAATCAACGCCGGCAGCATTTGCCTGCCATTCCTCTCCTGTTGCAGCTATGGCGACTCCGACCGGATTCACCATGGGTACCACATAAAGGATTCGATTTTGTAAGAGGGTGTCAGCCCCATGCATACCGGCAGCAAGTTCTTCTGCAAATTGCATTAAAAGCCTGGAGGTTAGCCATTCCATACCGTGGT
Organism: Ructibacterium sp.; assembly: GCA_045659345.1. Classification (GTDB taxonomy): domain Bacteria; phylum Bacillota; class Clostridia; order Monoglobales; family Monoglobaceae; genus Ructibacterium. Next base: position 399 of record JAZOWR010000445.1, on the reverse strand, counting down.
GGGCGCCGTTAAAGAAAATGCGCTTGCCACCCCGTCCCAGCTTGATGCCGTAGAGATTTCTACCCTCCCGACTTTTGCCAATGGAAAAGACAGGAATGCTTGGGTATGAGGATTTAAAACAAGCGAGATGTTTTTCCAGTTCTGTATAGTCGAAAATATAACCCATATGCTGATTTCACACCCTTTCTTCTTGTGACACTTTTTTATTTTTATGCAAAAGGACCGGAAATATGAAGAGTTTTTGGAATTATGAAAAATTTTTTTGAAAATTTTTATTTTTCCTGAAAAAATCTATTGAAAAATTTTCTGTTTTGTAGTATACTATGTTAAAATTGGATATGAAATAAATTAAAATGTGGGTATGTTGTCCGTGCTTATTTTACGAATATTTAGAAGAAG
>JAZOWR010000444.1:0-3613 GCA_045659345.1 Ructibacterium sp. | reverse complement strand
CCGGTGATACCGCCCAGTCCAAAGCTACCCTGAATTTCTTTTTCCAGCATAACATCCTTTAAGAATTTAGCCGCCGCCAGAGACGCACCTCCCGCACCGGTCTGGAATGAAAATCCATCTTTTAAAAGTCCGGATGCTTCTATCACCTTAACCGCATGGGACGCCATCACCAATCCCACCGGGTCACGGGTAATCCGTGTGGTTCCGGATACAATCCCTTTCGGGTCACCGATGGCATCTACCTCAACTACATAATCAATATAATTTTCTGCAATTGACCAATCCTGCATTGGATAGGGAACCAAATGATCGGTAATAACTACTGTCTTTTTGGCATACATAGCATCAGCATAGGCATAGCCAAGACTACCGCATGCAGACTTTCCATACTTACCGGAGCAGTTTCCCATCGGGTCTGCGGTCGGAGCCGCAATAAATGCAACATCAATCGGAGTCCTGCCAAGAGCAATATCTCTGGGTCTGCCGCCATGAGTACGAAACTGAATTGGATTTTCCATAACTCCTTCAGAGAACGCACGACCAAGGCCTGCCGCAATATAGTCTGCCGCCACAGTGGTAACCACTCCGTTCTTGATATGTCCAAGAAGCGGCATATGTACATCAAACAAAGAACTTGCATTCACCGTAATATCACGAATGCCCAGCGATGCAATCTCATCCATGACCATATTTAGGATAAAATCACCATTACGCAGATGATGGTGAAAGGATACTGTCATCCCGTCTTTGAGTCCGGAAAGCTCAATGGCTTCCCGTATGGAAGTTACCAGCTTATTCATTGTCTTTCCTCCTATCCATTCCCAATGCCTCTGCCATAGCAATGGTTCTCTCTGCTCTTGCAACAATGGGAGCATCGATCATCTTGCCATGAAGCGCAATCGCACCTTTACCCTGTTCCTTGGCAAGGGCAATGGCATCCATCACTTCATAAGCATAGTCGATTTCTTCTATTGAAGGGCTAAACACCTGATTGATGGTTTCCACATGTCTTGGAGAAATTGCCGCTTTGCCATTAAATCCAAGACCCTTAGCAACCTGCGCATCTGCTGCAATTCCCTCATCATCATTGACATCGGTAAAAGGCGTATCATATACTTCTATCCCTGCAGCCCGTGCCGCCGTAACCAGCCGACATCTTGCGTATTCTATCTCTCTGCCCTCTTTGGTACGCTTTGACTGCATATCTGCTGTCAAATCCTCTGCGCCCAGAAACAGCGCCTTAACACGCTCTGTACAAGAGGCAATGGCATAGGCGTTTTCTACACCCGCTGCGGTTTCGATCAAAGGCATTAACCCAACTTTGCCTTCTTCTATACCCAGTTTTTTCTCCAGTTCAGTCATATAGGCATCAACCAGCAACGCATCATTGGCAACTCCGGTCTTGGGAAGAAGAATCATATCCGGTTGTTCCGGCAAAACAGCATCCAAATCCTTTTTCCAGTAATCGGTGTCCGCACTATTGATACGGACAATTCTCTGGCAGTTGCCAAAATCCATATATTTAAAGGTGTTACGAACCAAAATTCGTGCCGCATCCTTTTCTGCAGGAGAAACTGCATCTTCCAGGTCAAAAATGACCGCATCAGCGCCCAAGCAGTTTCCGTTGATTAGCATATTGGGATTATTGCCGGGCAAAAATAGTAAACTACGACGCATCAGGCTTCCCCCTTTCCACGCAGAACTGCTGTTTCAACTCTGGCACGAAGTACGCATTCCAGCGCACCTCTGTCAATCACATGCACCGACGCATCGGTCACTCCCTGTTCCTCCAGAACATCACATATAGCTGCGCGAATCTTCTCTCCAAACTGTTTTTCAACCACGGATTCCAGCCGAACCTCCACCTTGCCGTTTCCCGGTTCGATTTCCACATACGCATCGCTGGATTCCATGGTTCCCGCAGATGCACACTTTAAGATATTCACCCTTATGTATCTCCTTTCTTTGGCTATCAGCCCAAAGATATAATAACAATCTTCCAATATTATATAACACTATCATAAAAATTGCAATTATTTTTTCCATTTTTCTTTACATATCAAGGTGATATGTTATATAATATTATTACAAATAATAACTTTAAAGAAGGATTGCTATGAACACGGAGCTGATAACTCATTTTACAGAAGAAAAGCGAAAGACCTGGACTTCCTTTTTGCAAAGGGCAGGACTTATGGCAGACAATGAGGTTGAACAAACCGTCCTTGTGTGGGATGAGGGCACCTTGATTGCCTGCGGTTCCAGGCAGGGAAACCTGCTCAAATGCATTGCTGTTGATAGCTCCAGACAAGGAGAGGGTCTAACTGCTACCTTGCTGACAGCACTCAGACAGGAGGCATTTCAGGCGGGGCATCGCCACCTCTTTCTATATACCAAACCGGAAAACCGTGCCATGTTTGCATCTCTGTTTTTCTATCCGATAGCAGAAACAAGTACGGTTTTACTGATGGAGAATTGCAAGGATGGCGTAAAGGAATTTTTATCTTCTCTGCCGCAGGCTGTCACCTCCGGCACGGTCGGTTCTATTGTGATGAACTGCAATCCTTTTACCTTAGGGCATCAATATTTGATAGAAACTGCCGCCGGGGAATGTGACCATCTTTATGTATTTGTTTTGTCCGAGGATAAAAGCCGTTTCTCTGCAGATGACCGAATGGAAATGGTAAAGCTTGGGTGCGCACATCTTGAAAATGTAACGGTACTTCCCACCGGTCCTTATCTAATCTCTTCTGCTACCTTTCCCACCTACTTTTTAAAGGAGAGAGAACTTGTCGGGCAGATTCAATGCCTTTTGGACATCGAAATTTTTAAAACCTATTATGCGCCGAGATTCTCTATCACCTGCCGCTATGTGGGTACAGAACCTCTTTCACCCATGACGGCACAATACAACGAGGCCCTCAAGGAGCATCTGCCCCTATCAGGGATTACCCTTAAGGAACTGCCTCGGCTTTCTCAAGAGGGGTCGCCGATCAGCGCAAGCGCCGTTCGAGCTTTGATGGATGAAGGAAACTACGCTGCAATCACCCGGTTGCTCCCCAAAACAACACTGGATTATCTTAAGACTAAAGGTCTTTTAAATTAGGAGGAATTATTATGCAAGAACGCCAAAGAAGCCATAATCTAAGCAGTTATTTTGCACCTCGCGGACACCAACGGATGTATGCCCTTGGCATGCAGCTTGCTCAGCTCTATCTTTCCCCTTTTGACAAGTTGATCGGAATCATTGGGGAGGCAGGATCAGGCAAAAGTGCTCTTCTTCGCGGGATGTTCCCCGGATTGGAGCTAACCAATGATGACGACGGCGTTTATGTCCGTCCCCTTCCCCTGCTGGATCAGGATTCCGGCTTTTTCACTCCCCACACCTACCATGTGGATATCCGCTTTGAAAACGGCTTCACCCAGATGAGCGTCCTGGCCGATGCCATCACGGACGCCCTGCACAAGGGTAAGCGGGTGATCGTGGAGCATTTTGATCTTGTGTACCCTCTGCTGGGTTACAATGCCAACCTGCTCATCGGCGTGGGCGAGGAGATTCTCGTTGCCCGGCCCACCATCTTCGGTCCGGAGCCTCAGGATCTGCGGGAAGTTG
>JAZOWR010000443.1:0-4395 GCA_045659345.1 Ructibacterium sp. | reverse complement strand
TGGTTCTTAATAAAGGCACCGGAGAACAGCAGGGGAATCATGGTCATAGGCTTGCTTGTCAGCTCGTCCAGAATGAAACCCTGGGCCTCCATTGTCTTGACGCTCTGTCGGTTGTACTCCAGGGTGTACTCCGTCTTACCGTGGGTCAGGTTAATCTTGCTCATAATAGGCGCTCTCCTTTAATGTGTTGATTTTGTAAATAGGGTGGGGAATCTTCCCCACCCTATTCAGTTACATATCTTAGGCAGTTGCGAACTCCACGGCAGTAGAGGCAGCAATGTTGATGGTAAACTCGACCACCTCATTGACACCCTTACCGGGCAGACCGCAGGTGTGCTGACCCTGCCAGGTGAACTTGGAACCATCGCTGAACTCCAGAGCGTAATGCAGGAGCTTGTTGGCCTCAGCATTGACGGCAGTGAAATCAGCCTTGGTATAGTTACAGGTGAAGGTCAGCATATCGCTACCCTTGATCCCGGGGATGTTGGTCACCTGGGCATCGCTAAGAGTAGTCACCTCCAGAAGCTCGGGATCAGAGATAAGATCGGGAAAATCCTTGATGTCAACGACCTTCTCAACAGCCTCAGCAGACTCGCCCCACTTCAGGGTGATGCCATAAGTGTTAATAGCCATGATTCATTCCTCCTTGTCGGTTTGACCTGACTATCAAGCCTTGACAATCTTGAAAGCCTTAGTGGCGTCGGTCAGAGCAGCCAGGTAATACTTACGGGAGTAGACCTCGTTCAGACGAGTGTTGGCGTCACGCTCCTGCTCGACCTCGACACCCTTCTTGTTGAACAGAGTGACAGCCTCCTTAGTACCACCGCAGATGGTACCAGGCACGGCATCCTGCTTGGTGTACAGATTAACACCGGCAACAGTACCGATATAACCGGCACGAACGAAAGCCTCGACGTACTTCAGGTCATCCTTCAGAGCCTTGCGAATGGCACCCTTATCCTCGGGATGGACGAAGGCGAATACCTCCAGACCCTCCTGGTTCTCACCGGGCAGCTTGGCAACGGCATCAACGAAAGCGCTGAAATAGTCAGTACCGGACAGAGTGACTTCCTGGGTTGCCTTGTTGAACTCGGCGAAGATGTCATTGTTCACGGTGTTGAACATATCAACGGCGGCATGGCGCATACCGGTCTGAACAACCAGAGGATCACGCATCTCCTCCTCGTCATAGTAGGGGAAACGGTTCTGAGCCAGGAGGATGGTGTACTCCTTCTCAGAGTAGCTGACCTCGATGTTCTTGGTGTTACCCTCACCCATAGCCAGCTTCTCAGTAGCATCGGTAGCGGTATACACATGAATCTTCTTCTTGTCACCGGCAACGCCAACCAGGCTATTATCGACGGTGCAGAAACGCATCAGGTCAAGATGGGACTTATAAGTATCCTCAACCTCATTGGCGAGAACGAAGTTGGGATAAGCGACATGAGTGTGATTCAGAGCCATAATTAGTTACCTCCATAAATTTCTTTGTACTGTTCGGGATTCTCCGCAGCGAACTTGGCCTTCTCGACCAGGCTCATTTTGGCGATATCCTCCTTAGTAACACCCTTAGTGCCTTCACCGGCAGGGGGTGTCGGGGTAGTTTTCAGCAACTCGGCTTTCAGAGCCTTCTCACGATCAGCCACGAACTTGGCGTGATTCTTGAACATCACGGTCATATCGCCCTTCTGGAGAGCAGTAGCAGTAGACCGAGCCAGAGCCTCGTCATAACCGATGCCCATGAACTGAGTGGTATACTCGCTGATAGCGTCCTTAGTGCGATAACGCTCCAGTTCCTCCATCACAGCCGCCATGTCCTCAGCAGCCTTAGCCTTAGCGGCTTCATCCTCGCTCATGCGTTCACGGAGCTGCTTCTTGAAGTTAGCTGCCTCACTGGCGTACTTGTCCGCTACGTCCTTCTTCACATAACCACTGTAATCGGGATCGGGTAGGTCAAGTGCCTCCAGAGCAGCCAGCTTCTCCTCGGCGGACATGGTTTCGTAACCTTCGATTTTGCTGAAATCAATCTTTGCCATTTTTGAATACCTCCTGCGTTTTAACGTGTTCTCTCACGAATTGATGCGAAATTTATTAACCGCCTTCTCTGGCGGTAACGAAAAAGAACGCCACAACCCCCGTCGGAGTTATGGCGTTCAAGACGCTCGGATTTCTACAATTTTACGCTCGGTGTCGAAATACACCTTGCTGTCCTTACGACATCGGGGACAAAGCACAACGCCTTTGCCCTCAAAGTAGCCCAACAGCTTGTTGCACTTAGGACAGCGGACAGGAACATGACTTTCAGGTGTCATTCTTCTTCCTCCTCGACTTCTTCCTCAACGGGTAGGGGAGGGGGTGCCTCTTTTTCCTTTTCCTCCCACCACTCCTTACTCTGGAGATAAGCGGATTCGGGATCAAGGAACAGACCACAATGTACGAAAGCCAGTTCGGGATGAATCTTCTCGTTAGCCAACATGGTAGTCAACACCTGAGTCTTAGTCAGCAGAGCATCGTAGTTACGACGGCTGAACTTAATGTCGATGTCGGACAGCTTCAGCTTAGTGCCGACCGTATCGCTCAGAATACGGAGAGCCAGACGGAGGAAACGCTTCTCGCTACGCTTGAACTCGCCCTCAACGCCCTTCATTTGAGCCTCGGCACTTTCCCAACCGTCACGCATGATAACGGCACTACCGGTGTCCGAAGTAGAACTGCCACCGTTGCGGTTAGGCACACCACAGATGGTCAGGATTGCAGTATACATATCGTCGATGATAACCTGGACATCGCTCTGGTTCAGACTCGCACTCAGATACTTAGCATCCACGCCTTCGGGCAGACACAGCATCTTGTGTTCGTCCAGTTTGGCTGCGGTTTCCTCGTCAATAGTGCCACCCAACAGAGCAAGGAAACTGTTGACGAACTGAACCACATCGTCCATACGATTGCTCTCCAGCTCATTGATCGCATCGAGTAGAGGGAGGACGGTTTCAAACGCACCCAGACGAGCGTTGTTGGCAGGGTACTCAAAGATGGGAACCTCACCCAATACATGAGGCTGTTCCTTAACGATGATGTCGTTCTCGATCTCGTAGTACATATCTTTGGTGTACACGCTGTACAGAACCACATTGTTCTCACGCTGCACAGCCTTGACACCCATGACCACTCGGTTGCCCAGACCGTTATACTTCACAACGAAGCTGTAACGGGGATCGAGGGTATACACCAACAGAGGAATCTCAGCGTCCGCGCCAGGGAGAGCCATGCGATAACCATGACCGGCAATGTATATCCACTCGCCCAGGGACTTATCCTCAGCGGTTTTGTCAGCGACATACATATACTCGTTCAACTGGTCGATATCATCGCTCAGACTCTCATCCGAACCACGACGAATATACTGGATAGGCTCACCAAAGCCATAACCCAGTTTGAAGTTCACAATCTCACCGGCACGATTGACGGCTACCTTGTGATTGATGTTTTCCCGAATTTCTTTCGTCTTACCGAGAATCGGGGTCTTTCCACGGTAATAGTCAAGCAGATACTGAATCTCGTTCTGATTTTCGCTGTGAACTTTCACAGCCTTAGACAGCACCTGGACTACATTTTCACGGGTGATTTCTGCCTCATCAGTGAAAATTTCTTTTCGACCGAACAACTGTCTTTCAACCACGGATAGACCTACCTCCCCTCAACGAAAAATAACTATTTGTTATTTTCATGTTATCCCAATTCCTTGTTTTTGTCAATATAATGCTGTGTTTACCTGTGAAAACACAACATATCATGTTAAAACGGACGCCGAGCAACTGTGACCGACTTAATGCCTCCGGTCAGATAATCAGCCAACATCGCCAGACTATCGGGAGCATCGTCGTGGAGGTTCTTCGCAGTAAAGCTGAAACTTTCCAACTCAGCCATCGCCTTGCGGTAATCCTCGTCACGGTAGCCAGAGGATCGGAAATAGAACCTACGGATATCGGGGGCATACTGCTCAATGCGAGTCAGCTTTGCCATGTTCGTAGGTGCTTTCTTGCAGCTCATGTTAATGCTGTACCCATACTCCGACCGGAGGATGCGGTACACATCATCGGAATACTCCTCGCCGCCGTTGTTCGCTTCGGTGCGACCCATCTTGATCTTGTGCTGGAGGATTTTACCCACCACACGGGGTTTCGTCACGCTCTTATCACGCTTATCAAACAGCCAATCGTGAATAAACACATCGTTGCCGTAAACATAAGCGACGGGCATACTCAGGCTATCTCCGCCACCCCAGGCAACGTCGTTCACGAACACGATGTTATCGGGATCACCGTCGGGCAATTCACCGTTGTAGTAGTTCAAGCTGTCAGCAGGGAAGGCCAGACCCTCTTTCTCGATACCGTG
>JAZOWR010000442.1:0-1948 GCA_045659345.1 Ructibacterium sp. | reverse complement strand
AGTTCATCGGCTACTGCCTGATTCCCTCCAACAAGGGACAGCGCATGATGGTGATTAAGGGCAACGGCGGCGAGGGCAAATCCCAAATCGGTGCGGTGCTGTCCACCATCTTCGGTACGAACATGAAAGACGGCAGCATCGATAAGATTTCCGAAAACCGCTTCGCCCGTGCTGATCTGGAACACATCCTGCTGTGCGTGGATGATGATATGCGGATGGAAGCTCTGCGCCAGACCAACTACGTCAAATCCATCGTGACCGCACAAGGCAAGATGGACTTGGAACGCAAGGGAAAACAGAGCTACCAGGGCTGGATGTTTGCCCGGTTGATGGCGTTCAGCAATGGTGATCTGCAAGCCCTGTATGACCGCAGCGATGGCTTTTACCGCAGACAGCTTGTACTGACCACCAAGGAAAAGCCCGTGGACAGAGCCGACGATCCCGATCTTGCAGAGAAGATGAAGGCTGAAGCCGAGGGTATCTTCCTATGGGCATTTGAAGGATTGCAGCGGCTCGTTGCCAATAACTTTAAGTTTTCGGAGAGTGACCGCATCCGTGAAAACCGGGAAGCAGTCAAGCGTGACAACAACAATATTTTCGATTTCATGGAGTCAGATGGATACATCCGACTGAAAGCGGATGCGTCCATCAGCTCTAAACTCTTTTATGCAATCTATCGGATGTGGTGTGAGGAAAATTCACTTGCACCGCTGAAGTCCCGCAGCTTCAGTGATGCCATGATTGCCAATGCCCGGAAATACAATCTGGAGCATTGCAACAATATCACAAACTCTGCCGGTCGGCGGGTGTGGGGATTCATGGGAGTGGAAGCGATTGTACAACCTCATATAAATGGGTTTTACGAAGATTCGCCGTGTACGTACGTACCGGATGACATTCCGGAGGAATGGCGAAGCGGTGAGTAAACCCCATAGCTGGCACGTATGTACACAGCAAAAGAGCGTGAGACGCTCGTTATTGAAACAGCACATTCCCCCTCGTTTGGGCTGTTTCGATGTCCACGGACTTTTTAAAAAAGGTCTGTGGACACAGGCTGCAGGAGGATGTTGACGCAGAACAGATTCATGCAGGCGGGCTGACCATAAGAAAAGTTGCAGACATTTTCGCCTTGGTCAGCAAAGGTCGCCGCAGCGACCGCACTCCCCCTCGGGAGAGCCTTCGGAGAACCCACGGCACTTTGCAGACAGTATGGATGAAAGTGTAATAGTGGGTTATTACACTTTGAAAAAGTGCCGTTCCCCAGCCCTCCCGTTGTCTGTAAATCTCAAAGAAAGGAAACGCCAATGGCAAGAAACGATGGAATAGATCGTACCGTAGCCCGGAATCAGGACTTGGAAACACCGGCTGATGTGGCAAAGGTACAGGAACACAATGAGCGTGAAAAGGACAGCTACAGCAATCAGGACATCGTACCGGAACGCACCCCGCTGAACGTCCACTACAAGGCTCCCACGGATGATTATGTGAAAATGTTTGAACAGATGGAACAGGATGGCGTGATCTCCACCAGAGGTTTGAAGCCCGATGCCATCAAATACGGTGAGTTGGTTTTCGATGTGAACTCCGCTTATTTCTACAACCACGGCGGCTATGAATTTGCAAAGCAGTTCTATGCCGATGCTTATAGAGCTGCCGTGGAGATCGTAGGCGGTGAGCAGTATATTCTCTCCGCTGTGATGCACGCCGATGAGCGCAACCGGGCAATGTCCGAAGCTCTGGGTGAGGATGTATACCACTACCACCTTCATGTGGTTTATATCCCGGTGGTAGAAAAGCAGATCCTTTGGTCGAAGCGATGCAAGGATGAATCCCTCCGGGGAACCGTAAAGGAGGTCATCACGCAAGTCAGCCGCAGTAAGAAATGGGAATCCAAGCCGGTGCTTGGCAAGGACGGAAATCCCATGCTAAACGCAAAAGGAAAAAAGAT
>JAZOWR010000441.1:0-19116 GCA_045659345.1 Ructibacterium sp. | reverse complement strand
GGTCTTAGTTTCCTGCTGTTCTATTGGGAACAGGCTGGACTGATGGCTGAGTCTATCGCAGTGCCTTGCATGTGCCTGTGTACGGCACTGGCAGGATGGGGCGTGGGTAAGACTGTGAGGTGCAAGTGATGTCCAGATGGTTTACTGATCCTCAGACGGAAAAGGGGAAAATCTGTGAGATTTGCGGATGCGAGCATTTCGAGAAAGGCGATATCTGCCGGAAGTGCGAGCGGATGCTTGATGACTATGACGATGAATGAAAAGGAGAACAACCATGTATAACTTTGAACAGCTTCAGAAGGCGAACGGCTCCATCAAGACCACCAGCGTCCAGGGCAAAGAATATGCCGAAGTCAACCAGCGGATCAAGGCGTTCCGCAGCCTGTGTCCGGGTGGTGCGATCCTGACGGAAATGCTTTCCTGTGAGAACGGCGTGTGCATCTTCAAGGCTACCATCTGCGACGAAGACATGAGGGTGCTTGGCACTGGCACTGCCTACGAGAAGGAAGGATCTACCTTCATCAACAAGACTTCCTACATCGAGAACTGCGAGACTTCCGCTGTGGGTCGTGCGCTGGGTATGTGTGGTTTCGGTATCGATACCTCCATTGCCAGTTCCGAGGAAGTTCAGAACGCCATTCTGAATCAGGGCAATCCTCATCAGAACAGCCAGCCCAAGAAGCAGCAGACTCCCAGAGAAATGCTGATTGCCAGACTGCACGAGTTGAATATCAACATCAACGCTTTTGCCAAGGCAAAGGGTTTGGATGCCAAGGCTACGGATGAAACCTATCTGAGACTGCTGAAGGAGTTGGAGAACGCATGAGTAAGGTGAAAGATGCGCTATGCGTTGAGTATGGCGAGTACGATGTCACGCAAGACAGAGACAAATACATAGGCGGTTCTGATCTGCCTGTAATCTGTGGCATTTCTAAGTTCAAAACCAGATGGCAGCTGCTGCTGGAAAAGGCAGGTCTGGCGAAGGATACCTTCACTGGCAATCCCTATACCAGATACGGTCACTATATCGAGCCTTTTATCCGGGATCATATCAACCTGATTTATAACACTCAGTTTGTGCCTAACCGGGTGATCAACGGAGATATCCGGTGTCATACTGACGGTTTCAACGGAGAGTGCGTCCTGGAAATTAAGTCAACTTCCGAGATTTTCTCGACAGTTGATGACTACAAGGTTTACTTGGTTCAGCTTGTCAAGTACATGGAGCAGAACGAGGTCGACAAGGGTATCCTGGCGGTCTACGAACGGCCTGAAGACCTTAGTCGGGAGTTCGATCCACAGAGATTACAAGTCTTTGAAATTCGCTTAGAAGACTACAGACAGCTTCTGGACTACGTTAACGGAGTGCTTGAGAAGTTCCGTGATGATCTGGAACGGCTTAAGGCCAATCCTCTTCTGAGTGAGCAGGATTTCCTTCCGGTTAGTCCCGGCATGATTACTCTGACGAACAAGATCCTTGCCTTTGAGAAGCAGCTTTCTGAGATGAAGGACATTGAGTCCAAGCTAAAGGAAGCAAAGAAGCAGCTTTACGGTGAAATGGTGAAGCATGGCGTGAAGTCGTGGGAGCTTCCTAACGGCACGAAACTTTCCAGAGTAGACGAGGTTCCCAGCAAGACGAAAACGGTTACTGAGTTCGACACTGAGCGTTTCAAGGCAGATAATCCCGGTTTGTTTAAGCAATATCTTCGGAAGGTCGAGAAACAGACCAATGGTAGAGCTGGCTATGTCAGACTGACAGTGAGGAAATGATATGCACGAACTTACAGGTAAGATTGCTGGTGTTTCCTTCACAATTGAAGGAATGCCTATGGTTGCTTTGCAACTGAATGAGCGTAACAGTGCGCTGAGAATGCTTGACGAGCTTAAGAGTTTGGAAAAGCTGACAGTTCAGTTAGGAAAATTCAAACAGAAGCGTTCTCTTGATGCCAATGCTTATGCATGGGTGTTGATTGGCAAAATTGCAGAGAAAACCAATATCCCGAAGCATGAGGTCTACCAGAACGCTATCCGGGGGATTGGCGGTAACTATGATGTTGTTTGCATCCAGAATAAAGCTGTTGAATCGCTTTGCAGTGCCTGGGCCAGAAATGGTATCGGCTGGATGACTGATACGATACCTAGTAAATTGGATGGCTGCACGAACGTTATGCTTTACTACGGTTCTTCTACTTACGATGTGGAGCAGATGTCCCGACTGATCGATAACATTATCCAAGACTGCATGGCTTTAGGAATTGAAACAAAATCACAAGCAGAGATTGAAAGTCTCTTATCACACTGGGGGTCTAAAAAATGAAAAAGTGTCCGTTCTGTCGTGAGAAGGTTAAAATTTCACATCCGTTCTTAATGCAGCTTAGCAACGGAAGGTGGATATTCAACCACTATTGCCACTTTGATTCTTTTGACCTTGATGTTGTCATCGATATCTATGGTGACTCCAAGGAAGAAGTAATCCAGAAATGGAATCGTATCTATGAAAAGCCGAAGAGCGAAAGCCTGTGATATCTCCAAGAAGGTTAAAGAAATCGTTTGGCAGAGAGATGGTGGACGGTGCATTATCTGTGGTAATCATCAAGCTATGCCTAACTCTCACTTCATCCGCAGGAGCCAAGGCGGTTTAGGTATTGAAGAAAATATCGTTACTATGTGTCATTTGTGTCATTCGATGTATGACCAGGGATCTGACAGGCGAACGATTGAAGCCTATACCGAAAAGTACCTTAAAAGCCACTATCCAGATTGGGATAGGTCAAAATTAGTTTATAAGAAATGGAGCGAATTATGAAAAAGAAAGTTTACAGACAACGCAAGATGCAGACCATCGGCAGCAACTACATTGACGGTGCAACTTCTGCACCTTCTTTCCCGAAGAGTCCTAAGAAGCGTACCAAGGGTGTAGCTGGCAAGGGTGGTAAGACTACTAATTACGGAGGTGGCAACAATGCTTAATCACATTACTATCATGGGACGTATTTGCAATGACATCGAGCTGCGGAGAACTTCTGCTGGCGTTGCGGTCGCTAGTTTTACCGTGGCCTGTGACCGTGACTTCAACCCGAACGGTCAGAAGGAGACCGATTTCTTTGATTGTGTCGCTTGGCGTGGCACTGGTGAGTTCATTGAAAGAAACTTCTCCAAGGGTAAGATGATCGTTGTCTCCGGTAGACTCCAGATTCGGAAGTGGGAAGACAAGAACGGCAATAAGCGTAATTCTGCTGAGATCGTTGTTGATAATGCCTACTTTGCTGACAGCAAGAAGGATACTGGCGAGAAGTACGAAGCTGCCAAGGCTGGTCAGAGTCAGGACTATGCAGTAGTGGACGGTGATGACGGTGACCTGCCGTTCTAAGAAAATCAACAGCAAGCAAAAAGGGGCCAGGTTTGAACGACAGTTAGCTTCCTTATTCCGGGAATATGGCTATGATGCCAGACGAACTGCTCAATATTGCGGTAACACTGGTGATGCTTCCGATGTGGTAGGTCTACCCGGCCTACACATCGAGGCAAAACACCAAAACCAGATGCGGTTATATGAGTGGATGGTTCAGGCAAAAAGGGATTCTGAAGGCACAGGAAGGTTGCCTGCGGTATTCCACAAAAAAGACTATGCAGAAATCCTGGTGACCATGACTATGGATGATTTTATGAATCTTTATAGAGAGTGGGAAGCAGGATTTGATTTAAAGGGGTAAAGCTATGAAAAACGAGAAAATTCGTCGCTATTTGGACGAAAAAAGGATGTATCACTATGAGCTTGCAGAACATCTGGGTATTTCAAAGGACAAGTTTTGTTTGTTATTGCGCAAAGAGATGCCAGATGACATTCAACAGAAAATCCTTGAGGTAATCGATTGTGCGACAGAAAATAAGCCATGTGATGTATCTTTTATGAAAAAATACATCTTATCTCAAGATAAAAGATTTTGTGGTCGCAAAAGAACCGCTGAAAATTATGCAAAATATGTCGCAAGGGGTCTGGATGAAGCTGAAAAACGAAGAATGGATGGTGGCTGGGATTTAAGCCTGTAAAGGAGTGAACGCTTGGATGAAGGTGTTTTTTGTAACAACTGGGTTGCGTGAGGAAATCGAAGTCATCAAAAAGGCAAGGCCACCTGCGTTGCTGTGCTCTTATTGGTATTTCAGGAGTATTGCAATCAGGGATCTTTTTGACCAGCTTGGATACACACCGGAAATTCTTCTTGACAGTGGTGCATACTCGGCTTTTACAAAGGGAAAAAGCGTTTCTTTGATAGATTACATGGCATATATCAAGGCAAATGAAAACGAGATAACCCAATATATTTCCCTTGATGTTATCGGTGATCCGTATATCACAAAGGCGTATTACAACATCATGCTTGGGAAGGGATTTTCTCCAATCCCTGTATATCACTTCGGTGAAGACATTGAAACCCTACGATTTTATGTTGAACGAGGTTCTCAGGTTGTTGCATTGGGGAATACAGTGCCAATTAGGGACAAGGGAAAGGTTGCTTTGTGGTGTGATTCCTTGAAAAAGCAGTTTCCAGACGTAATCTTCCACCTTCTTGGATCAAGCAGTATGAAGATTATACAAAGCGGTGTGGTCGACAGCTGTGATTCAAGTGCGTGGTATATGCAAGCGGTAAATGGAAACCCCAGAGCCATTGGAGGAAAGTCAAGGGAAGCCAAAATTGAACGAGCTATGTACAACATGACCGAGATTATGAGGGAAGCAACATGATTGTGCTGATTTATATAGCAGTGATTGCCGTGGCAAATGTATTGACCGCAAGGATTGGTGCGTTGGAGTTATTTAGCGGACTTTTAATCATTCCTACAGGGAGTATGTTCGTCGGTGCTACATTTATTGTCCGTGATTTTGTGCAAATCAAATACGGAAAGAAAACCGCATATATTGCGATAGGTCTGGCTATTGTTGTTTCAGCAGTAATCAGCTTGGCTGTAGGCGATACGGTCTTCATAGCTGGTGCAAGTGCAATTTCCTTTTTCTTGAGTGAAGCGGTTGATACTGAAATATTTTCAAGGATGAAAAAAACAATGCTTCAAAGGGTTTTAGCTAGTGGCACTGTTGGAAGTGTTGTGGATTCCGCTGTTTTTGTTCTGGTTGGCCTTAGTCCGATTGGTGGCAGCCTGCTTGCGTGGGAAAGTGTTATTCCGGCAATAGTTGGGCAAGTTCTCTCAAAGGTGCTTCTGCAACTTTTGGCTGTTGGTCTATTTTCTCTATTGATAAAGGAGTGATGACAATGAGCAAAAAAACGCAAGCGGAGAGAGTGCTTGCATACATAGAAAGGTTTGATTCGATTACCCAGTACGAAGCATTGCAGGACTTAGGAGTGATGCGTCTGGCTTCACGGATATCAGACCTACGGAAACTGGGCTATCCCATCAAGAGTGAGACTGTAGCGGTCAAGAATCGCTTTGAGGAAACCTGCTATATCAGCCGGTACTCCCTGGAGGTGGCTGCGGATGGCTGAGATTAAGTGGGTCAAGCTCACTACGGATATGTTTGACAATCGTAAAATCAAACACCTTCGCAGACTCCCAGAAGGAAACAACATTGTCCTGATTTGGGTCATGCTTCTGACAATGGCTGGTCGGTGTAATTCCGGTGGACTGATTTTTCTGACAGAGAACATACCCTATACTCCGAAGATGCTTGCGGATGAACTGGATTTTGAAGAAAACACTGTGCAGCTTGCGTTAAAAGCTTTGGAACAACTGAACATGGTTGTGACAGATCAGGGCTTCTTCGCTATAGCTGGATGGGAAGAATACCAGAATATCGAAGGAATGGACAAAATCAGGGAACAGAACAGAATTAGGCAGCAGAAAAGACGAGAGAAAACAAAACAGGCACTGATTGGAAGTGGCAACACTTGCGAATATTGCGGAAAAGAAGGAACAACAGTTGACCATGTAATTCCAAAAACAAAAGGTGGCCTGGATGTTCCGGAAAACACTGTTTGTTCTTGTTTGGCTTGCAATATGAGAAAGACAAACAGAAACATTGATGTTTTTCTAAACGAGTCGATTGCAACTGACAGCACTTTCAATGTTTCAAGAATCCTATCCAACAGTAAAATAATGCAATTCGTTGTTTATGACGGAAAGAGATTTCTGTCACGTGACATCACGTTACATGTCACGGAAGGTCACGCAACAGAAGAAGATATAGAAGAAGAAAGAGATATAGATAAAGATAAAGAAGTTAAGAAAAGAAGACGTAAAGACTTTACTCCTCCTACTTTAGAAGAAGTAGAGGCTTATTGTAAATCCAGAAACAACAATGTCGATGCTAAACGATTCTTTGACTTCTTTGAATCTGCTGACTGGGTGGATAGTAAAGGAAACAAGGTACGCAACTGGAAGCAGAAGGTTATTACATGGGAAAGTTATAACAAGGAAGTGAAACAAGATGGACAGAATACAGGAGATTCTGGCAAAGTTCGGGTCGGACACTACCTCTGATTTTGATCCTAAAGCCTGGGAGCAGTTTAAGGTAGACGATTGGAACAATACAGTTGGCAATAGAAACGAGGAAGACGGTTATAACTGTCCTATCTGCAAGAACAAAGGAACTATCGCTAAGCTTATGGATTTTGGCAATGGTACTTATTCTCACTGCTTCACTGACTGCAAGTGTGTTGAGACTCGCAATTCTATTATGCGAATGAAACGGAGCGGTCTGAAGGATATTATCAAGGATTATACCTTTGATAAGTTCATAGCTTCTGAGAATTGGCAGAAAGCTATCAAGGATGCTGCAATGGACTATGCCAGGAATCCAGAGGGATGGTTCTTTATTGGTGGTCAGAGTGGGTCTGGAAAGACTCACCTCTGCACCGCAATATGTAGAGAATTTCTCCTTTCCGGGAAGAAGGTTATCTATATGCTGTGGCGTGATGAAGTGGTAAGACTTAAGGCTATTGTCAACGATGCTGACGAATACCGGGATCTGATTGACAAGTACAAGACTGCGGAAGTGCTTTACATCGATGACATGTTTAAGACTGGTAAAGCACCAGACGGAAGCGCACTGAAGATCACTGGTGGTGATGTGAATGTAGCTTTCGAGATTATCAACTACAGATACAACAACCCTTCACTGCTGACTATCATTTCCAGTGAGTTGTCTGAGGATGATTTATTGGAGATTGATGAAGCTACAGGTGGACGTATCTACGAAAGGGCGAAAGCATTTACTATCGGCAAGAGCCGGGATAGAAACTATCGAATTAAGAAAGCGGTGACTTTATGAATGTAAGAGTTTGTCCGTGTTGTGGTGAACCGATTATGGTCGGACAGCAAGTATGTTTGAACTGCTTGGTATATCTTTGGGAGGTTGTATGAGAAAGAAAGCAATCTTTGAATCTTTCTGTTCGCATGATTGCGAAGCTTGGTTCAGATGTCCTGAGTGCAATAAGATTTTCGGAAGCTGGACTATTTTTAGTCAGGAGGAAAACAAAAACGGCACAAACAAGTATTGTCCTCATTGCAAGGTAGAATTAGACGGTCTGGATTGATGGAGGATGAATAATGGATCAGATTGCAATGACTATTGGTTATTTTGTTCTTATCTGCGGACTCGGTTCTTTAGTCTTCGGGGTGTTATCCTTTGTCGCTTATCTTATCCTGCTTGCGTGGGAAGCATTCAGCTATAGATTTCGAGCTACCCTTAAAGCAGAAAAAACAATTCTGGAGTTCCGAAAAAACCGGGAGAAGTTCTTGGAATGGAAGGAGCAGAAAGATGGCAACTGAATTGAAGCTGTGTCCGTTTTGCGGTAGTAGAGATATTCGGAAGATAACTACTGTGTTTGATTGCACTATATTCTGTGATGATTGCCATGTTGCTATTCGTCGTGAGAATTATATCAAGCGTGATTCACTTGCTGAAACTCTAAAAGAAGCTGAACCGGAAGCAATCGAAGCATGGAACAGGAGGGCGGACAATGGAACATGACTATGATGTCTGTTATGAATGCACTGGGTATGGTGATGACTATTTCATCAATGATGATGGAGAACTGGAATGCTATTGCCCTTACTGCTACAACAACGGAATGGAAAGGGAGGACGATTGGTGATGGCAACTGTTATATGTCCTCTTGGAAAGCGTGGTTATCCATCCCATGAATGGCATGACGGTGAGAAAAGCCGTATTTACTGTAGTGGATGGGTAGATTTGCGGACGGATTTATATGTTGATGAATGTCAGAGATGCCCAGACCATTTTGAAAAGGCACAGTACGATCTTGAAAGGTGGAAAGCGGAACATGGCAACTGAAAAGCGGCTGATTGATGCCTATGCGTTTTACAAAAAATTCGTAAATGATACACCCACAATCACTATGGGTGAGCAGAGATATGTAGCTACCTGGCGTATATCTGATTTGATTGCGGATTCCCCCACCGTGGATGCTGTGGAAGTGGTTCGCTGCAAGGATTGCAAGTACAGAATGTTCGACATAACCAGTGTAGAGTATTATTGCAACAATGAAAATTCCTGCCAGGTTGAAGTAAGAGACAATGACTTCTGTTCCTACGGAGAAAGGAAAGACAATGATCGTTAAAGTAAAAATCCTCACTCCGTTGTCTGGTGTCTTTGCTGAGTACCAGCCAGAGGTCGGTAATGTATATGATGCTCACTATACGCCAGCAAGGTTTATTGAGGGCGGTAAGCAGCAGAAAGCACCAGTTTGCATTATCGATGTTCTTGATAAGAAAATCTGCTTGAAACACAGAGAGTATGAAATTGTGGGGTAGGCAATTGGCGAGAATCAAAACCACCTGCTGTAAAGACTGTGCTACTCGTCATCCTGGCTGTCATGGTACTTGCGAAAAGTACCTTCAAGAGAAAGCAGAATTGGATGAGTGGAAAGCAGAACAGCGGAAACATTTAGAAATCGACCAAGGGCTAAATGCTTTTCGGTACGAAGGAATTAACAAAGTATGCAAGCAAAGAAATTATCGTGAAAAATTCAGAAGGGGTCGTTAATGGATAGTATTGGAATTAGAGCTGCCAAGGAAATCTATAATCGGCAGGACTCTGAGAGGAATCTGGATGATGTTCTTGATGAAATTGAAATGAACAAAGTTTCTCTCTGGGGTTACAAAAACAGAAGGGCGTTACCTTCCGCACAAACGCTACGTAAAATGGCTTTTGCCGGGTACGATGTAATTTATATTTTAACTGGAGAAAGGAAATAAGTATGAACGTTGAAATTATCAAGCATCCCACTGTGGAAGATTGGCTGCTGGTGAAACGGTGCACTTTGGTCACTGTTGGCAAAGACTCTGACAAGCCTGCTACGGAGAAGTTCAAGAGAGATATGCTGAGGGCAAGGCATTCTCCTATTCGGGAACTGAAATTCGTTTTCTATCTGACGGACATTCCTTATTGGGTGAGCGTACATCTTTGTCGGCATGTTCACGCACAGCCCTATGTCAGAACACAGCGCAACGACAGACAGAGTGAGTATGACAGAAACTCTGCTCCTCAGAATGCTCCTGTTGATATGATGTGGAGCGTTAACGGTGAGGAACTGATTACCATTGCAAACAAGCGACTCTGCAATCTGGCATCGAAGGAAACCAGAGAACTTATCAAGATGATCTGCAAGAAGGTTATCGAAGTTTGTCCTGAGTTTAAGGATGAACTTGTCCCGATGTGTGTCAGAAATGGCGGTGTCTGCTATGAGATGTTCTCTTGCGGAGAAAGGAACAACAATGGGTAAAAATCTTGGTATTCCGATTGATTCGGAGCGGATAGAATACGAAGCGAATATTAGGGGCATGGGCATTCCTGCTCTTGCTGAGAAATGCGGTTTTGACAGACCACAACTGAATAACATTCTGAAGGTTGGTAGGTGCAGACCGTTTACATTAGAAACGATTGCAATTGCATTGGAACTTCCTATCACTGAAATTATGTTGAACGAAGCAGCGTATCTGAAGGTGACTCTGGACGAAGGTGCAAAGATGCCGACCAGAGCGCACGATACGGATGCAGGTCTTGACTTGTACGCTATGGAAGATGCAGTAATCCCTATGTTCGGCAGTGTCAAGCTGGACACAGGATGTCATGTGGCGATCCCGAAAAATCATGTGGGGCTGATCACTTCTAAGTCGGGCTTGATGTCTGAAGGAATCACTTCCAGAGGTACAATCGACCCTGATTATCGAGGCAGTATCAAGGCGGTACTTTTCAACCACAATAACAGACCGTACCGGATTGAGAAGGGCCAGAAGATCACACAGTTGGTTATTCTGCCTATTATCACTCCAAAGCCTGTACAGGTGGAAAATCTGGAATTGACTGCCCGGGGTTCTGGCGGTTTTGGTAGTAGCGGTAAGTTCTAAGTATACTTACAATCTTACATATCAAAAATGAAAGTTTGGGGGTGATATTGTTGGATGCTAAAGAATATCTTTTGCAAGTCAAGAAGCTGGATTTGTTGATCAGGAATAGATTGGTTGAACAGCAGCAATGGAAAGATATCGCTTTATGCATTACTGCTAGTCCAGCTTGCGATAGGGTGCAGACATCTGGCAGCAAAACAAAGACAGCGGATGCTATAGATAAATATGTCGCTATGGAAGCTGAGATAGACAGAGCGGTAGATAAATTAGTGGCAACAAAAAAAGAGGTCATAGAAACCATTGAAAAGCTTGATAGTATTTTCCAGATGGATGTACTTTTTAAGTGTTATATACAAGGTCTTTCGTTCCAGGAAATAGCGGATTCATGCGGAAAAAGTTATGACTGTATAAAGCAGCTGCACAAAAGAGCTTTACGTAATTTACAGGCTATACTTGATCAAAAATAAAAAATAGAGGGGGGTTTCTTTCCCTCCTCTATTTTTTGGCTGGTTCTGTCAATGCTCTTTCGATATCCCAATGATACCGATTTATTCTGTTTTGGAGTACGGAACTTTTAATTCCTATTTCATCTGCCCATTGCGAAAGTGATTGTGTTTTGTTTTTATAGGTTATATAGTGGTTCGTGCTTCTGTTATTGTTTTGCATTTTCGTAGTTGCCCACCTGCAATTTTCGGGGCAGTAGTTTCCATCAATATTTATTCTGTCGATTGATAGCGTGTCGTTGTATCCATTCTCTATTGCCCAATTATGGAATGATATAAAATCATTTTTCCAACTCTCACAGAGGGAAATTCCTCTTCCTCCGTAGCGGTGGTATTCTATGTGATTTTGATTATAGCATCGATCTTTCATGTGACACCATATTCTAAATAAACGTGAATTTGATAATCCATGTTTTTTGTGTAGACAGCCACAGCTTTTAGTATGTCCATCCCTTAATGACTGGGCTTTAACTTCCGTTATGTTTCCACATTCGCATTGACAAATCCATCTTCTTCTGCCGTTCTTGCTTTCTTTTGTTCTCTCGATTACGGTTAATCTTCCAAAAGTCTTTCCGGTTAGGTCTTTAAAATTCCCCATTCTTTAAACCTCCTTAATGCTTTTAGAAAGTAACTGCATAATCAGATCAAGCATTGCAAGATCATTACATTTTTCCATCAAACTAATATTTTTCTGAATGTATTCGTTTTTCATGGTGTTAACCTCCGTAAAGCTCGTTAATTGTGATTGTTAATGTAGGAAGTATACATATAAAGAAATATAATAAGAACATAAGCAGATCCTTTCTACATGCTGCAAAGTTCAGTAATGCGGTTTTTTGCATTGCTGGACTTTGCAGCATCCTGGCCGACGTAAGGAGGACAAGCATTTAATTGTTTTTCAATACCGCTTTAGTTATGGGATTATTCAAGAAACATTGCAGTTGTTCCGGGGTGAAACTTAAAAGGATATCAATCAATTCGTTCATAGCGTCCATATGTATTCTCCTTTTTAGGTGTTGGGAGTGTTTCCACTCCCTTAGATGTTAGTTAAAATGAGGTTGCAAGCCTGATATAATGCTCTGGCCTGGGTATCAAGCCACTCTTCGCTGGCGTTAGGCTTGCGCTGTCCGTTTCTGGTCTTTTTCAGTTCGGAAGGGGTGCAAAGTCTTTTTGCTATGTCTTCGTTATAGATCAGAGAGCAACCGCCCCAACTGTACTGACTCCAATCACTAGAACCATTGAGAATAGCTTTTTTAAGAAGTTTAGCGGATTCTAATACATCAGCATCTGTGTATCCGTGGTTGATATTAAATTCCAGGTCTTCGAGCATATCCAGCGCGTAAGTTTTAACGCCTTTAGACCATGCGCTTCTGGCCTTGGTGTTTTCTACGGTGATAATCAGATCGTTGATAGTCATAGGAAATATCCTTTCTATATTAAGGGGGGAGGTAGTCCCCGAAGGGGTCAGGAGGGTTGACAAATGGTTAGTTTTGGGTTATAATATTGATGGTTTTGGAGATGCTCGATTTTTGCATTGGCTTTTGCTTTTGCGGAGTCGGGCGTTTCTTTTTTTGTTTGGGTTGCTTGATTTCGAGGGTTGCGAGGATCTCAAAGAATGCGGTGGTTATTTGGACTTTCATTGGGGACTACCTCCTATCCCCCCCTGACACTTGTATTATACTACACTTATTAAGTGCATACAAGATGGAGTATTAAACAAAGATACACTTAATAATTTGGCTATTTTGTACACTTGATAAGTACATCAATATATAGTAATATAACTATGTAAGGAGGTGTTATAAGTGTCAAACTATACCGAAGCTAGAAAAAAGGCAAATAAAAATTGGGATAGCAAAAATCTTGATCGTATTTCTATAGCTTTGCCAAAAGGAGATAAAGAAAAAATAAAAGAACATGCAGCGCATAACGGCGAAAGTGTAAACGCCTTTATCAATAGAGCGATTCAAAACCAGATAAAAAGAGACGAAGAAAACTTTTAAAAAGTTTGAATAGAGTCACTTTTATCCCTTGCAAGTCACCTTTTACGATGGCATAATGTACAATGTAAAGAGATGTAAAAACCCCGGGGCAGTCGATTGATTGCTTCGGGGTTTCTTTGTTTATATGCGAAGCATGATAGCCACGGTAAACGGTTCTTAAGGGGCTTAAGGGCTGTCTGGCGATACTTGCCGCACTAATTGGGCGGTACATTTTAATTTTTTTCATTGTTAAAGAATTGCCCCCGGCTACCCTTCCAAGAAGGAAGCAGCTGTAATCCCGATAGGGAGCACAATGTAACGACAAGTAAAAATATAAGACCATCCTTCAGACAAGGGTGGTCTTTTTGTTTGGGGCAAAGAGCCTGTAACCAATCTTCTTTTGTGCATGGGATTTTCGGAGATTGGTTATTAAATACCTTTCACCTCCTTCGGGGCGGTTTAGTGGGAATCGCCTAAGGCTCGCCCATAATATGTAGATTTGATGTAACGGAAGCATGACAGGCTTTGAACCTGTACGAGATGGTTCGACTCCATCAATCTGTGCCAGCGATTGGCTCACGCACCGTTGAAACGATACACACGGAAACGAGCTTCCTGCTTATGTGGTGCATAACGAAGCAAGGATAGTAACGATTAATTATGTGTGACTGGCTCCGGTATTTAAACAACAAACGGATACGACCGAATGCACAGGCGTAGGGCTGAAAAGTTCCGTGATTAACCCCGGTTTGTTCTTGTAATCGCTAGGTGAGGCGTTTGAACAGCGAAGGATGAGGAGTGGTGATGGCTGAGGTTTCCTCAAGGCCATTGTGTAACTGAATGTGGTTACAGCTCAAACCGGGTAATTGTGAATAATTAAACTGCGTTAGGGATTGACAATGGGACTGCGAAGCAGGCCGCTTGGAAAGCCCGACCCGGGGTGGCTAACCCCGGGGAACGCCCAACATACACAACTTTTACGAAAGGAGCAAGAACTATGAGTGAAGAGAAACGCCCAGTCGGCAGACCTCCTGCGTTTGAGTCGGCAGAACAAATGCAAGAACTCATTGATGCTTACTTTAAAGAATGTAAGGGAGAACCACTGTTAAAGGATGATGGTACTCCTTATTTTGATAAGAACGGTAAGCCTATCATTATTGGTAGAAGACCGCTGACTATTACTGGATTGGCTTTAGCTCTTGGTTTTAATTCCAGAACTTCTTTGCTGAACTATGAAGGTAAGGAAGAATTTATGAACACGATTACACGTGCGAAGTCCAGAGTCGAGCGATATGCCGAAGAAAGACTCTATGACAAGGATGGAGCTAACGGTGCTAAATTCAGCCTCTCAAACAACTTCAAGGGCTGGAGCGAGAAGCAGCAGATCGAAGGAAGTATCAATACCAAACAGGAGATTACTATTGAGTTGGTGGATTAAGTGAGCATTGATATCAAGATATCCAGGAAGGTGTTCAATGACGTATACCTGCCTTATCTGAATAACGATGATAGATACCTAATCTTCTATGGTGGTGGCTCCAGTGGCAAGTCCTATTTCATTGGTGAGAGACTGATATTCAAGCAGATCACGCCTAAGAAGTGTAATTGCCTTATTGTCAGACAGACAGGTGATACCAACAGAAAGTCTACGTTCCCTTTGTTAAAGCAAGTCATTAGCAACTGGAATCTATCTGAACACTTCAAGATCAATGAATCTGATATGCGTATCGTCTGTAAGCTCACAGGTAATGAGATAGCTTTCGCAGGTCTGGATGACGTTGAGAAGATTAAGTCTATTACTTTTGCTAATGGTGAACTTACGGATATCTGGGTAGAAGAAGCGACTGAGTGCCTGGAAGCTGACATTAACCAGTTAAAGGTTCGCCTTCGTGGTGGTAAGAGTAAGAAGCAGATGGTACTCAGTTTTAACCCTATCAATATTCAGCACTGGATTAAGAAGCACTTCATTGACTCTGGTTTGGCTACGGTATGCTTCAGTACTTACAAGGATAATAAGTTCCTGACTGATGATGACCGAAAAGCACTGGAGGATCTGAAGTATACCGATGAATACACCTATGAAGTCTATTGCTTAGGTAAGTGGGGTATCGTTGGTAAGACTGTCTTTGATGCTAGGTCGATACAGGCAAGACTAGATAATATCCCTAAACCTATCAAGACTGGTTACTTTACCTACGACTATGACGGTCTGAAGATAGATAATATCAAGTGGGTAAATGACAAACAGGGTTACATTGAGATATACCAGATACCTAACGTGCCTAAGGTTACTGAGTATTGCATTGGTGGTGATACTGCTGGTGAAGGTTCTGACTATTTCGTATCTGATGTTATCGATGCTAAGACAGGTGAACAGGTAGCTAAGTTACGACACCAGTTCGATGCTGACCAGTACACCAGACAGATGTATTGCCTGGGTAAGTACTACAAGGATGCACTGATAGGTATAGAAGCGAACTTTGACTCTTATCCCATCATGGAGTTACAGAGACTGAACTATCCGAAGCAGTATGTCAGAACAGCCCAGGATACATACACTGGCAAAACTGAGAAGAGGTTCGGTTTCAAGACTACATCTCTTACCAGACCTACGATCATCTCCAGACTGATTGAGGTAGTTAGAGAACACTGTGAGACGATTAACAGTAAGGATACCCTGGAAGAGTTACTGACTATCATCCGTAATGAAAAGGGTCGTATAGAAGCTCCCCAGGGTGGACACGATGACCAGATGATGTCTCTAGCTATTGCACACCATATAAGAGAGCAGGTAGTCTTCCCTAGTGATGTCATTGTAGTACCGAAGAAACCTGCATTCACCATTGAGAAGGAACAAGAAGTGTTCTATGACTTTGGTGAGATCATAACAATTGTGTGAGGTGGAGCATGGAAGTATATACTATTCTTGCCTTGCTTGTGCTTGTGGGCATTCAGAACTTAATATGTGTGATTATTGGATTGAAGGTGGGACTCGCTCTGAATAAGGGTGAGTCTTTTTCTTTTCCTAATCCCATTAAGGAGTATGCAGACCAGCAAGCTAAAAAAGAAGCCAAGAAGCAAGCTAAGGCAGAACAAGATAAGATTGAAACAATCCTGCGTAACATAGAGAACTATGACGGAACAGGATTTGGTCAGATGGATGTACCAAGGGGGTGAGATAATTGGACATCTTAGAGATTCAGGAAACGCCTATTTGGGGTCTGTATGATAAAGGTAGGAACTATCACCGGATGATTGGCACTTATGTCGATACCGAGAGAAACTACCGGATGTATAACGGTAACCAGTGGGCAGGAGCTAAGTTAGGTGAAGTAGAGCCTGTACAGAAGAACTTCATCAAACCGATTGTGAAATATAAGCTGTCGGTTATCCATGACAATCTGTACGCTATCAACTTCAACTCTCAGAACTACAACAATCCTTCCTTCAGAGAGATTGCAGATAGATGCTGTGACATGCTGAACCGTTACGCTTCTAACGTTTGGGAGCGAGATAAGATGGACTTCAAAGGTCGCAGAGTTACCAAGGATGCTGCTATCAATGATGAAGGTGTTATCTACGTTAACTGGGATGAAGAGAATATGGTTCCTGTTAATGAGGTAGTTAAGAAGAACGATATCTACTACGGTAACGAGAATGACGATGATATCCAGTCTCAGCCCTATATTCTGATCCGTAAGAGAATGCCTGTCTCCAATGCAATTGAGTTTGCTATTGCAGAGGGTGTCAGTAAGGAAGATGCTCGTTATATTACCGGAGATAATGACAACTTTGAAGAGAGCGGAGAAGCAGCCAGATACGAAGTAGATAACATGGTTACCATTGTCTACAAGATGTATAAGAAGAACGGCACTGTACACTTCGCTTGTGCTACTCGGTACGTTGATATCATTGACGATGTTGACCTGGGTATTGAACTGTATCCTGTAGCTCACTTTGTTTGGGAAGAGAAGGAAGGTTCTGCAAGAGGTGAGGGTGAGGTAAGATACCTGATTCCTAACCAGATTGAAGTGAACCGTACGGAAGTCAGACGTGTATTAACGGTTAAGTACCAGGCTTATCCTCAGAAGATTATCGATGCTTCCAAGGTAGCTAATCCTGATGCGCTGAATAGAGTCGGTGGTGTTCTGAAAACTCAGGGCCAAGCTGTGGATGATGTACATAAAGTTGTTGGTACGATTCCTCCTGCACAGATGTCCCCTGATGTTGTTAAGTTGCAGGAAGACCTGATTCAGATGACTCGTGAACTGGCTGGTGCTGGCGATACGGCTACTGGTCTAGTCGATGCAGAGAACGCTTCCGGTAGAGCTATCCTGGCAGTACAGCAAGCATCTCAGGCACCTATGACCGAGCAGAAAGAATCCTATAAGAACTTCGTTGAAGATTTGGCTAGGATTTGGCTGGAGTATCTGATTGTTTACTCTCAGGACGGTATCAACATGGAAGAGGAAGTAACCGATCCCTATACCGGAGAACAGTCTGTGCAGATGGTCAATGTTCCTCAGATGGTTCTTGAGCAGTTACAGGCTACCGTAAGAATCGATATCACGCCTAAGGGTGTATATGACAAGTTCGCACAGGAGCAGACTATTGAGAAACTGTTCGTAGAGGGATTGTTCCAAGCTAACCGGGTAAGCGAACTGGAGATCTACTGTAGACTCCTAGACGATGACTCTGTAGCACCGAAGATGAAGATCCAGGAAGCAATCGAGTATATCAAGAAGGAACAGCAGAGAATCGCTGAGATTGAAGCAGAAGCTCAGGCTGTTCAGCAGAGAGCACAGCAGTTCCTTATGGGTGATCCTGATTCCCAGGCTGATATGATGGCAGAAGCTCAGATGCAACTGATGAATCAGCAATCTATGGAACAGCCTATCGAGGGTGAAGCTGAAGTCATTGCAGAAGAAAAGAAGCAGGCTGAAGAAGCTGACAAGAAAATCAAGAAGAAAAAGTAAGGCATCCGTTTAGGGTGCTTTTTATTTTGTCCAGGCATGGAAGACATTAAAAGCTATGGAATCGGTGAAGCAAACACCAATCAAAAAATAGGAAGGAAATCATTATGGAAGAAATTATGAATGAGAACCTTGTGACTGAAGAAGAGGTTGAAGTTACCCCTGTTGAAGAAGTCGCTGAAAATGTGGAGACAACCACAGAAGAAACTCCGAAGACATATTCTCAGGAAGAGTTTGATGCTGCTCTGAATGAACGGCTGAATCAGAAACTCGATGAGATCATGCCTAAGAAGATGGCACGTAGAGAAGCTAAGATCCGCAAGGAGTACGAGAAGAAGTACGGTGACCTTGAGAATGTGCTTCGTGCTGGCACTGGCAAAGAAAATGTCGAGGAAATCACTAGCACCTTCAAGGATTTCTACCAGAAGAAGGGCATCCAGATTCAGGAGAAGCCTAACTATTCTGATAGAGATATTGAGGTACTGGCAAGAGCTGAAGCTGAAGACATTATCAGTTACGGCTTTGATGAAGTTGTTGAAGAGGTTGAAAGACTGGCTAAGATTGGTGCTGCCAACATGGACAAGCGTGAGAAAGCTATCTTCAAGACTCTGGCTGAGTATCGTCAGAGCATGGAGAGAAACCATGAGCTGTCCAGAATCGGTGTACCTGCGGATGTCTACAACAGCAAGGAATTCAACGACTTTGCAAGCAAGTTTAATCACACTGTTTCCGTTGCTGAGATTTACGAAATGTACAAGGGGAAACAGCCTAAGAAAAATATCAAACCGATGGGAAGTATGAAGCAAGCCCAGAACGCTCCTAAGGACTATTACACGCCTGAAGAGATTGAAAGGTTGACTATGGATGACCTTGACGATCCTGCCGTGTGGGAGAAAGTGAGACGTTCTATGACTGGTGGCTAACTTCCCTTTCAAAAGAAAGGATGAATTTAAATGGCAGTAGCTAATACCATTACCAATTTCCAGCAGACTATTTGGAGCAAGTCCATTCTGCGTTCCCTGGAGAAGATTACCTCCCTGCGTAACCACTGTGACTTCCAGTATGAGAAGGAGTCCAAGAACGCTAAGGAAGTTAAGATTCTGTCTGTTAACCGTCCCACTATCCGTACCTACGTTCCCGGCACTGCTCTGGTTCGTGAGTCCGCTGCTGACAGCTCCCAGCTGCTCCAGCTGAACCAGTATCGGTACTTCAACTTCGAGGTTGAGGATATCGTTAAGGCACAGTCCGTTCCCGGTCTGATGGAGGCTCTGACTG
>JAZOWR010000440.1:0-2694 GCA_045659345.1 Ructibacterium sp. | reverse complement strand
CGATAGTAATGTGTTTAAAAATAAATTAAATATAAGAGATAATAAACTGCTTAAAACTGCTGAAGAAGAAATTACATTGATTAAACAAATGGAGCTTTTGAAAAATCCGATTAAGGGTAATTTTTCAAAATCACATTTTATGAATATACACAAGTTCATTTTTGAAGATATTTATTCGTTTGCCGGAAAAATAAGGCGAGAACAAATAAGCAAAGCAGACACTATGTTTTATCCGCCGAATCTAATTGATAGAGAGCTTGACAAGGTGTTTGCTAAAATAAAAGAGAAAAATATGCTAAAGGAAACTGACGAAGAAACGGTTTTTGATAATTTAGCATATGTGATGACAGAGCTAAACATCATTCATCCCTTCAGAGAAGGCAATGGTCGTTCTATCCGTGAATTTATCCGCCTTATGGCAAAGCGTATGGGATATGACCTGAATTGGGGAAATGTTGATAAAGAGGAACTCTTAGAAGCGTCAATATTGTCTGTGGATGATCATAAGGTGTTGATAAGAATGCTTGAAGCCTGTGTGGATTAAATTGTTAGCAACAAAAGATTGAAAAGCAAATAGAATATAACCACTACGAAACACGGTTTGTTAACTAATTCGCTTGAGTACGCAAAACCATGAGCGAGCAGGAGTAAAGAATAAACGCAGACAATCCATGAGATTGTCTGCGTTTTTGTATTGACGGAAGCATGAAACTTTGCTATAATGCTATAATGAATAGGTATATTAAAAACAAAAGAGGGATCGATGATGCAACAATTAGGCTTGAATGAAATTCGCGAGAAGTTTCTCGCATTTTTTGAAAGTAAAGAACATTTAAGGCTGCCGTCCTTTCCCCTGGTTCCTCAGGGTGATGCCAGCCTGCTGCTGATCAATGCCGGCATGGCGCCGCTTAAACCGTATTTTCTGGGCAAAGAAACTCCGCCCAGTAAGCGTGTGACCACCTGCCAGAAGTGTATCCGCACGCCGGATATTGAGTGCGTGGGTCAAACTGCACGCCACGGCACATTTTTTGAGATGTTGGGCAACTTCTCCTTTGGGGACTATTTCAAGACTGAGGTTACCAAATGGGCATGGGAGTTCATTACAGAGGTTTTGGAGATTCCCACTGACAGGCTTTGGGTCAGCGTGTATGAAGAAGATAAAGAAACTGTGGACCTGTGGGTGAAAAATGTAGGTGTTGACCCTGACAGGATTGTGTTCCTTGGCAAAGAGGACAACTTTTGGGAGATCGGAACCGGTCCTTGCGGCCCTTGTTCCGAAATTCATTTTGACCGTGGTGAAGAATTTGGCTGCGGCAGTCCGGACTGTGCTGTCGGTTGCGATTGCGATCGGTTTGTCGAGTTTTGGAATCTGGTGTTTACCCAGTTTGATAAGGACGAAAACGGGAACTATAATCGATTAGCAAATCCCAATATTGATACCGGTATGGGCCTTGAGCGTATTGCCTGCATCATGCAAGGTGTAACCTCGATTTTTGAGGTGGATACCATTCGCAGAATATTGGATTCTGCAGCAGAGATGGCAAAGGTGGATTACGGCAAAGATAAAAAGACCGATATTTCTCTCCGTGTGATTACGGATCATATTCGAAGCACAGTATTTTTGGTATCCGATGGTGTTCTTCCTTCCAATGAGGGACGGGGTTATGTTCTCCGCCGTCTGCTTCGCAGAGCCGCAAGACACGGAAAACTGCTGGGTATCGAGGGGGCTTTTCTCTACAAACTGGCGGCAGTAGTTGCCCAGGAAAGTAAGACCGCATACCCTGAACTGGAGAGAAACTTTACCTATATTGAAAAGGTAATTAAGACCGAAGAAGAACGGTTTGCCGGAACGGTTGACCAGGGTCTGGCAATTTTGAACGAGTACATGGATGCGTTAAAAGCAGAAGGAAAGACTGAGCTTTCCGGCGAGCAGGCATTTAAATTGAATGATACCTATGGTTTCCCCATTGACCTGACCCGTGAAATCGTGGCAGAAAAAGGCTTGGGTGTGGATCTTGACGGATTTAAGGCGCTGATGGATGACCAGCGTAACCGCGCGCGTACCGCCCGTGGCGATATGGAGGATGCGGCATGGGAAGAGGATATCTTTGCTGTGATTCCGGACAGCACGGAATTTGACGGCTATGACAAAGACATGGTATCTGCCAAGGTTCTGGCAATTGGTAAAAATGGTGCATTGGCAGATGAGGCAAATATCAATGATGAGGTGCTTGTGGTACTTGACAAGACCGCATTCTATGCAGAAAGCGGCGGTCAGGTCGGCGATACAGGGGTACTGGTGTCTAAGGATGCACAGGTTGAGATTCTTGATACCAAAAAGCAAAATGGCAAGTTCCTCCACAAAGGCGTGGTCACCAAAGGAAGTTTGGCAGTTGGTGATGCAGTGGAAACCAAAATCAATGCCCAGCGCCGTGAGGCAATCCGCCGGAATCATTCGGTGGTACATCTGCTTCAGGCTGCACTTAAGCAGGTGTTGGGTGATCATGTGGCGCAGGCAGGCTCGTATGTTTCAGAAGACCGCATGCGGTTTGATTTTTCTCACTTTGAGGCAATGACCGCAGAAGAAATCGCAAAGGCAGAACAGCTGGTCAATGAACAAATCTTAAAGAATCTCACTATTGAGTGTTTTGAAAAATCTCTGGACGAGGCACGGGAGATGGGCGCAGTTGCCCT
>JAZOWR010000439.1:0-2486 GCA_045659345.1 Ructibacterium sp. | reverse complement strand
CTTCGCAACAACGGAAAGCTGTATTCAGGAAACGGTACTTCCACGGATATTGTTGCGGCAAGCATCAGAGCCTATATCAATGCACTGAACAAGATTATATTTGAGGAGGCATAACACAAAATGAAGATTGTGTTTTCAACTAAAAATGTCAATCGGGCAACCTTTCTTGATACTTGCCGTTATGCCTACGATTACGGTTTTGAAGGATTTGAACTATACGATGCAATCAAAGAAAGAAGCTCACATCACGATAGTATATTAAGGCGTGACCGTGTTTCTGATGCAAAAAGAAAGCTGGTTAACAGAAATCTCTCGGTTTCTGCGCTTCGAATGCCTGATGCGGTAGAGGATGATAAAACAAGTGCAGAAACAATAGTGAAATATGTGGACATGGCTGCAAACGCAGGGGTATCCAATGTGATTGTCCGTGTGGAGAAAAAAGTAGACCTTGAAAGCTTGCGTGAAAAACTTGCAGATGCCATCAAGCGTGCAGAAGCAACGGATGTTTCTATTTTATTTGAGACGGTGGGCTATCTTGCCAACACCGAAAATGTAATAAACATCATCAACTTTTTCTCATCCGCAGCAATCGGAGCATCGTGGAATGTCAGAGGAACTTATTTCGATGCGGGCGAGAGCGCAGAGGCGACAATTAAAACGCTTGGTGCATATATCAAATATGTTCGTCTTGGCGATATGAAGGATGGCAAGACCGTTTTAATAGGTGAAGGAGAGCTTGATGTAGAAAAGCTGATTCATGCACTGTCCTCGCTTAATTACGAAGGCTTTATTTGTGCAGCGTGGAATGAAGAAATAAACGATGCAGATATTGTGCTTACTCACTTTGCAAATTATATATCCTCGCTTAACCGTAAAAAGAGGACCTTTGAACACGCGTATTATAACAGGGCAAAAACAGGGACCTTTGTATGGAAAAAATATGATGTGATTGATGCAACATTCTCGGATGTGCTCGATACCATGGCAGAAACCTATCCGGATCAATATGCATTTAAGTATCCGACTCTGGATTACACAAGAACCTATGAGCAGTTCCGCCGTGATGTAGATGAATGTGCAGCTGCGCTGATTTCGTTGGGGGTCAAGGCAGGCGATCATGTGGCTGTGTGGGCTACCAATGTACCCCAGTGGTTTATAACCTTCTGGGCAACAACAAAAATTGGTGCTGTTTTAGTCACTGTGAATACGGCATATAAGGTTCATGAAATTGAATATCTGTTAAAACAATCAGATACCCATACGCTTGTTATGATAGAGTATTGTAAGGACATCAACTATAAAGAGATTATCGCAGAGCTTTGTCCTGAACTTGAAACCCTTGAACCCGGCAAGCCGTTATATTCAAAAAAACTGCCGTTTTTGCGCAATGTAATAACAGTAGGATATTCCATGAAAGGGTGTCTTACATGGGAACAAATGCTGTCTCGTTCATCGATGGTCCCGCGCGAGGAAGTTAGACGGCGCGCATCGCTTGTTAAACCGGATGATGTTTGTAATATGCAATATACCTCCGGAACAACAGGGTTCCCTAAGGGTGTTATGCTCACCCATCGTAATATTGTCAATAACGGTAAAACAATTGGCGACAGAATGGATTTGTCTACAGCAGACCGCATGATGATACAGGTTCCCATGTTCCATTGCTTTGGCATGGTGCTTTCCATGACATCTATGATGACTCACGGCGGTACACTTTGTCCGATACCCTATTTCTCACCGAAATCATCACTTGCCTGCGTCAACGATGAGCATATTACCTGTTTCAACGGCGTACCCACCATGTTTATTGCAATGTTCAATCACCCTGATTTTGCAAAAACAGATTTTTCCTATATGAGAACAGGTATTATGGCAGGTGCAAACTGCCCTGCAGATTTGATGCGCAGAGCATCTGTTGAAATGAATATGCGCGAAATCATTTCTGTTTACGGCCAGACCGAGGCATCGCCGGGCTGTACCATGGGTGAAGTCAATGAAGATCTCGACCATAGAGTAGAAACAGTTGGCAGTGCCTTCCCCGGTGTTGAGTGTAAAATCATTGATCCGGAAACAGGTGAGGAACTTCCCGATGGTGAAAGCGGAGAGTTTGTTGCGCGTGGATTTAATATCATGAAGGGGTATTACAAAATGCCTGAGGCGACTGCACAAGCAATTGATGCGGATGGTTGGCTTCATTCAGGCGATATCTGTATGAGAACCCCTGACGGATATTACAAGGTCACAGGCAGACTTAAAGATATGATTATTCGTGGCGGAGAAAATCTTTATCCCCGTGAGATTGAGGAATTCTATTTAACAAATCCAAAGGTGCGTGATGTTCAGGTAGTTGGTGTCCCTGATGAAAAATATGGCGAAGAATGCTGTGCCTGGATTATTCTCCATAAAGGCGAAACCTCCGATGAAAACGAAATGAAGGAATTCGGTAACGCCTCTATAGCAAGACATAAAGTTCCGAGATACTTTAT
>JAZOWR010000438.1:0-6218 GCA_045659345.1 Ructibacterium sp. | reverse complement strand
CTATTTGAGCATAAAGTTCATTCTCTCATAACGTAGTTCAATACCGTTTCCGGTAAATCACTGAGTCTAAGCAATAAGTACATATTTAAAGCTGTAAACTTTATTTATGCACAGTTACTGCTCTGTTGGATTCAAAGGTCTGTCCTGCGGAACGTTCATCAGCAGTCTGCTTCTCGTAGATCCTTCTTAAGGCTCTGTAAAGAACCTCGTCGTTTGTCTCAATCAGTCTTCTGATTTCCGTTTCGTTCCATGTTTTGCTGTTCTCATCGTTTCTCCCCTTGACCTTACAAGCACATTATAAGACAGTCGGAGTTTAAGTGTCAAGCATTTTCCAAAAATCTTAAATCTCAGTCCCTTTCAAAGGTTTTCCGAAGTAGCCCCATTCGGCAAGACTGTCAAGGTCGCAGGAAATGTCGTGCAGCCTTACGGTGTACTTGAACACTTTTGAGCCTTCTCCGGCATAGGCTCCGTCGTAGGCGTAAGCCATAGCATAGGACTTGAACGGCGTGATCCACATACCGTAGTCCAGTTCATCGTCCGGCTGGCCCCGATAGACTGTCAGTTTCGCATTCGGCTTGTTTTGGTTCTTTTTCAGAAAGTCCATGAACTTCCGGCACTCTGCTTTTGAAACCAGATCAGAGTTCAAGTAGTATTCAAAAGCATGCTGATACAGGTCGTCGGGAGCTGTTCCGAGACTAAAGATATTATCGCCTCTTGAAACGTAATCTGGAAACTGATCCGGGTTCAAAGGCTGATGCCCTATTTTTCCCAGATATTCCTTTTCTAAGAGATATTTGAATTTCATTTTCTGAACTCCTCGGTTAGCTTTGCAATCTTATCTCTGACGTAGCTGTCTAGTTCAATCATTGCCCGGATAAACGAATCCGACAGAACAAACGGCGATTTAATGAACTGATCCCGATTGCAGTTTATACGCAAAGTGTACAGTTCATAAACCATATCCGTAATGCTCTTGTATTTTCCCAGTTCCTTTTCGATATCGCCGTAAGAATCAATGTAGTCGTGCATAATCTGAAACGCCTTTAAAGGGCTTACGGACTTACGGAGAGCAAACATGGAACCTTTGCACTCCGGGACTAAATCCATCACGATGTACCCTTTTTCAAGATACAGATCGGTGCCGAAATCATCTTCACATTTAAGAGACATAAGTTCAAACAGTTCTTCAAACTCATCACTGTTATATACTTTTGCCTTTAATCCCAATTTCCATGCAAACTTATCGTCACGGATAACAATATCAGTTCTTTTGAGGATATCTGAAAACAGCTTGTTCTTTGACGCTCCAAAAAACCACCAGCCGTCTCCGGAGTATTCGTTCCGGACACTGTCATCGAACTCATCAAGAACTCTGTAAACGGCGGCTTCGGCCTGTTTCTCAGTTACAGTCGCCAGAGCAGCTTCGGCATCCTCCGGAGTCGCTATGATTTTTCTGCCTCTTACAAAGTCAGAAACCTTTGTTATAGCGTCTCTGACGAAGCCCTCATTTATCCGTCTCATTCAAGAATCCTGTCTACAAATTTATAAAAGCCCCGCCCTTTACGAGGCGGGCGCTGGTTCACATTTCAGAGCTTGTTCGGCGAATCATCGGCATTTACTCGAACAGACCGAGATCTTCCATCCGGTCAATGTATTCAAGGTTTTCCTGAAGTTCCCTGTCGCTCATGGCCTGTGCAAGAGCATCAAGAAGGTGATCGGCCCCAAGCATATCCTTCATTTCTTCAAGAATGTCATACAGGTCATTTTTCTAAGGTTCTTCTCATTGATGAATCTTCTTCTCTGAACCCGTGATTCATTTAAACGTCTGCGATTTCTCATATTTTAGTCTCCATTGTTATATGTTACAGAATCCTATCCACAAATTTATATTCCAACGCCTGTTCGGCGGTAAGCCAGCAGTCGTGCTGCGTGATCCTTTCAAGTTCTTCCTTTTGTATATCAGACTTAGAACAGATAATGTCAAAAAGAACATTATTCAAAAGCTCCTGATGATCCATATCTGCCCGGGACTGATGTACATCTGAAAGGCCGTTATAAGAGGAAACGGTGTGCAAAAGAATCTGGCAGTTTTTAGTGCATCTCCGTTCACCGGTTCCCGATACCAGAAGAATCGCTCCCATGCTGGCACATAATCCTATTCCTGTTGTATTTATATTTGATTTCAGAATTTGCATAGTGTCAGCTATTGCAAGGCCGTCCGTAACCGAACCTCCCTCGGAGTTGATGTACAGGTTTATGTCAGCGGTGTCTATGGAGTCCAGATAAAGAAGCTGGGTAATAACCTCCTTGGCCCGGTCGCCGTTGATCTCCCCCGTAAGATACACAATTCTGTTCTGATACAGCTTGGTATCCACATCAAAGCTGTGAACGGATTTTCCTACTTTTTCTACTATAACAGGATTGAACATCAGTTACCTCAAATGAAAAGCATCTTAACATTGTACTGAACGCAGCACTCAAACTCTATCCGGCATCCTCTTGACTTGTACCAGTTTTCGTCAAAAACGGCTAAGTCTGCCTCGGAAAGCATTTCAATGGACTTTCCAAGGTACCACAGGGGAGGATGCTCGCCGGGTTCCAGAATGCTCTTTATTATCTCAAAATCATCGAACTGCGTTTCGAGATACTCGGTTATTCTGGCCCGTCTTTCCCTGATCTGTTCCTCTGTAAGGCTATTCATAGCCTGAGAGATAAAGATTTTCATCCGAACTGTTTTCTGTAACGGAGATTAAAGACGACATCAAAATCGAGGCCGTTATCATCCATGTACTTCAGAATCTTGTCAATTTTGCTGCCGTTTTTCTTTACCGCATTGTATATGCCGTTAAGCAAATCTCCGAGAAGGGCTCCTCCGGAGACATTTCCCAAAAAGTCGCTGTCAAGGCTAAGAGATGCGGAGTTTATGCGCCCGGAACGTTCAAGTTTCATATGCACGTCAACAGGCGAATTTTCGCCGCTAAACCAGATTTCATTGCCGTCAATCTGAATTATATACCCGTTAAAAATTTCATTTAATTCCCGGAAGCATCTGAAAGTATCCCGAATCTTAGCCTCATCTTCTTCCTGATCATCGGTATAGTACCCTTCATAGCCCTCATAAAGTCTGCGTCTCATTTTTAATCTCCTTAGAAAATCTCAATGTACAGAACGCCGCATACTGCCTTGCATACGGCAACGTTCCTCTGTAAAATAATGTTGTCCGAGAGACCTTTAAACGGCCCCTTGAATACCTCCGACGTTGCAAGGCTGTGCGTCGGATCCCGGTATATCACGCTTACATTCTGCAGCGGGTGAAATACCTTTTGCAGTTCAGTCAGTTTCAAATCAAATCCTCAATGCTGATTACCCCTGAAACAAAGTTAAAAGGCAATGTTTCAGCAAACTGCGACAATCCCGAAGAAACAAGATAATCCTTGAAGGCTCTGGTATTCTCGGAGGTGACTTCCCTGGACTGCTCCGTGTACTGCCTTATGCACTCCGTCCGGATATCATCGGGAATATAGTCATCGAGAATAAGCCGGCGGTTTCTTTCGTAGTTCTTCCTGTATAACGGATTTGAATCTAGAAATTCCTCTATGCTGTTGTTTTCCAGCATCTTCTGTACCGTCTTAGGGCCGAATCTTATATTCTTCCAAATATCCTTTTTGTTATAGCGGTTTAAAACATTGTAGTTAAACTCAACCATATTCCGCATGGCAGGGGGAAATTCGCTGTATTCTTCTTCGGTATAATCGTAGTTATTATCCCTTAGATATTTATAAAAACTGTCTGAAAACTGCGTGTAATCAGTAACCTTCGGGATTTCATCGGCTGAATCACCCAGCATGACGTGTTCTGTAAGCCAGAAGGTCATGTCGCCGCCCTTGGACTCCGGGGTAACAAAAGACTTCGTCATGGGACTGTACTGAGAAACATTAGGATATCTCTGCGCCTGAATCATATCCTTATCTGATGATACTATAAGCACAGATTCTTTAACTGAGAAGTGCTTCGCAAGACACAGAATCACATCGTCGGCTTCTGCCGAAGGCACAGAAACCACCTTCCACGGGGTATTAATCCGGATTTGCCTAAGGAATTCGTCTACACTCTTAAATACATCGTCAAAAGGAATCTGAGATTCCTGCCGGGATGATTTTCTGGTCATTTTGTACGAAGGCAGGATACTGCGGCGCCAGTTCTGCTTTTCGGAATCGTCAAGGCAAAGGGTAACATCGCCTTTATCCAAAGAGTACTGCCTCTGCAAGTCAAATAAAAACGAAAGAATAAGACCTTTTGCTATATGAATGAAATCATTTACGCTGTACTTGCCGGTTTCATCCGGTATCGGATTCGCGAGGGTTATTGATCCGAAAATATTTTGGAATAAAATACTGCTGAAATCAACTAAAATCATGCTGTTAATCCTATGATGGTTCATATATTATTTACCTCGCAAAACAAAAAGGCCAGAAACACTTCCGGCCTTATCACAATTCAAAATTTCAATTTAGATACTGTTTATCAGCGCAGACAATTCATCATCCGCAGTTGATACGGGTTTAGGCTGAACGGCTGCCGGAGCGGGCTGAACAGCAGGAGCAACCGGAGCTGCCTGAGCAGCGTTCTTGACCTCTGTTGTCGGAGTCTCGATGTTCACCGTTACCTCGGGCTTTGCGGGAGCCGCATTGTTTCTCGGCTGTCCGATGCCGAAGATGCCCTGACACACATCTTCGAGTCTCTTGGTCAGTTCCTCATAAGACTTGAAGGTCTCGGGTTTCTGGAACTCGCTGAGATCATAGCACTTGGTCTTGATTTCCTCAATGCACCTGTTCTTCACTTCATCAGTGATCGGGCCGCCTTTAAGACTGTAAATGGTGGCTCCGTTGGGAAGCTGAGTAAAGGCTGAGGAACTGTAATCGGTGATGCCGTTTTCCTGCTTCTTAAAGCATTTAAGGTTCAGAACCCAGCCCTTCAGAGGGTTAAAGATTTCCTTCCGGGGCATACCCATCTGAATCTCGGTTTCGGTCAGTTTAAGAGTGTTTTCCAGCATCTGAGCCATAGTCTTGCTCATTTCATACAGGAAGATCTTCCCGTTGTTATCAGGCTCCAAGAGATCGTTGATAACCTTAATGTTGCAGATCCACTTCTCCTGAGGCTTGAACTTCCTTGCGGTATCCGGATCTTCGTTAAAGTGGTTGATGTACGTCTCATGGAAAGGACATGCTTTGCCGATGGACTTAGGAGACCATTCAGAACAGAAAGCCCGGCGACCGCCATGCTGAATAGTAGTGTTAATCTTGTACATCTTCATGATGGAGTGCTTATGAGCATCCGGAAGAAGAGCAATGATAGCCTGACCGGAACCGTCCTTGTTCTTGGGAAGGGTGTAGAAGCGTTCATCCTTGTAGGACTTCTTTTCCTGATCGAAAGGATTAGAACCCAGTGACTTCGTCATAGAGTCAAAGTCAAAGGAATTTATGTCAAAATTTTCCATATAAATTTCCTGTTTCAATTAAAGTCAAAAAACAATAGTGCTTACAAAAAGTTCAAAACCCGGAATGTTATCAGCGGTCAGCAGAAGCCGGTACTGATTCTTATCGGGATTGTACTTCACCTTAATGGTATAGTCAACTACGGGAATCTTGTTGAATGTGTCGATGGACATATTCACGCTGAAATTCTTGTCGGAGACTATATCCTTATTTATAACAAAAGAATTGCTGCTCAGATTGAACTTGCCCACCTGAGTCAATGCTATTGTAACCTGTTCGCTGGCATTCAGAACAATAGTATTCAGCTCCTTGAAAGAAGCCTTTGCCGCTTTGATCTTTCTGATGTCGTTTGCAGTCAGGGGGATCTCCACCACGGACGGAATACCTTCCATGATTTCAAACTGTTTCGGGCTGAACTGATATTGCGAAATCATATCAACGGCGCTGGTGATGTACCTGATAGTGGTTTCCTTGTCCTTGACCGTTACTACGCCTTCGGAATATTCCACTTCCGGTTCTTCCACAAGGCTGAACACGTTCAGGAAAGATGCCAGATCCACAAAGCCCACAGCGGAGTCAAATGCGGAATCGTCAAACTGCGAAATGTCAAACTTAAAACCGATGTCGGAGCAGTCGGTCTTGCCCACGGTAACAGGATAGTTCAGCACAATGCCGTTGGTTACTTTATTGATAACCTTCAAAAAATCAACAAATTTAGTGTTA
>JAZOWR010000437.1:0-2276 GCA_045659345.1 Ructibacterium sp. | reverse complement strand
CAGATGTAAATGATATCATCATCATCGCATCCTCCGACAGGATAGACCTCAGTCTCGACGCTTGCGGTGGCATTCTTTCCGAGGTAAACATCAGCGTATCTGGAAGTGCAGTATCCCATGGTCTTTTCTCCTCTGTCCCTTAACTCTTTACGTTACTAATTATAGTTTAACTTTAAGTCAAAATCAACGATTTTTGAAAAAAATTTGCATAATTTCAAAGCCTACCTCCACCCGATAGCAAGCCATATAAACGGCCCTACAAGGATACCGACTACCCAGAACCCGGGGTCGGTAACGCAGTTCCATAGGAACTCTAAAAACCGGATTACAAGCATCTAAGCAAACTCCCTGAGGATAATACTGAGAAGAATTTCGGAGATCCGATCCCGTGGTTCAAGATCCCAGCCCCTGTCGTAGGAAACAAGGCAGATGTTCTCGTTATGTTCGCTAATGTAGAGTTTGCTGACCCTGCCTTCGTTAATTCCGAACTGACTCCCTTCGTCAAAAACCTTCGCCTCAAAATCAAAAGCGTATGCTCCGAGTCTGATGTAGCCGACCTTCCAGTTGTTGGCGTCGTTTCTGTAAAACACTTATGTGCTTTGCATATCGTTTCTCTCCTTTTCAAGGGGCTCCTGAGAACCCCTGTCTAAGACTGAAAATCTACCCTCAGAAAAGTCCGCCGAGGTACTTCAATCCCGGGAGCAAAACCTCGATCTCTTTCTTGGGGAACTTGAAGTCACCGTAGCCGGACTCAAACACGAAGTTTTTGCCGTCATCAATGACGCAGGCAAAGATTGGAGTTTTCTCCTTGTAGACAACAAAGTCCTCAAAGTAACCGTCATCGAAGAAGATCCGGACACCGTCCTTTTTAGCTGCCATGCCGTACTCGGCTTTCTGAGCCCTGGTTGCGGCAGCGGAAAGCATGTTCTTGATGATTGCGATTTTAACGGGAATGTTCACGGTCTTTTCTCCTCAGTGCTCGGGCTTTCTTTGCCCTCCTCAACCTTACATCTATATTATATGAAATTTGACTTTAACTGTCAACTGTTTTTGGAAATTATTTGAGGATTATGGAGAAATTCTTCTCTTTTTCGTCCCACTCAGCTTTCAGACGGTCGAGGAGAGTCATATAAGCTTCCTTACCAAAGAGATCCCAGTAGAGGTTCTCCAAGGCGTCAATACCGCCATCCAGACGGGCTATTTCCGCATCATTATATTCCCAGTGACCTGCCTCGATTCTCTGAGCCTGCATTTCGATGATTTTTACTTCAAGAAGTTCTTTCGTGTCCATCTTACCACTCCAAGTAAACAGTTACAGGATTACCGTCGTCCCAGCCCATCACAGGAACGCACATATTCCGGGCGAGTTCAATCTTATCCTCGGCATCGTAGGCTCTCTTGCCGTCAGGCTTGAATGTTACCTTGAAGGTATCAATGGGCTTGCGGGTTTTGTCGGATACAAGGTTCACCTCAACAGTCCGGGACTTGGCGAGATCTGCCCTGCCTTCTACTATATCTAAGAAATCGTACAGAATCATTTTCTTTCTCCTCTGCTTTGCTATCTCAACCTTACATACCTATTATATGAAATTTGAGTTTAAGTGTCAACTCTTTTTCGGAAAAATTTTGAGATTTTTGCGGGAAAGAAGACCCCGCTGGGTGCGGGGTTTAGGACAAGTTTAGAAGGTAAACGAACTGCTATTCTGCTTCCACATCCATGTTGGGGAAGTATATATTAAGGGCGACGGTACTGTAATCGTGACTGTCAAATAAGATGCTTACATAAGGCCATTCAACACCAATGTAGCGAACCCTTCTAAAACGGCAGAATTTCGGAAGTTCTCGCTTGATAAATTTTTCTAATAATTCAGCACGAGAAGGAAGCATAAAGGCCTCAATGTCGATAGTATCAACTCTGCCTCTTGTCCATTCCATGTTTTCAATTGCAATGTGACCGTCAAGAGCCTTGATGATTTTCCGACGCTCTGACTGATACAAGGGAGTGTCAAGTTTGTATTCC
The DNA here is from genome assembly GCA_045659345.1 of Ructibacterium sp. Classification (GTDB taxonomy): domain Bacteria; phylum Bacillota; class Clostridia; order Monoglobales; family Monoglobaceae; genus Ructibacterium. Next base: position 256 of record JAZOWR010000437.1, on the reverse strand, counting down.
GCTTCAATTTCGTCCAGAAAATCCCTCACATCATTGTTATTCCTGCATCTCTTTTCCAATTTCATTTTTAAATTTTCCTTTTAAAGTAAAAGCTCCCCCCCATTAGGGCTTTATCTTTATTTATAATTCAAAAAAAATTTCTTGTGTTCTTTAATCCACTGCTGAGTGTACCACAACTGGCCGCAGCCTCCTCCGATATCGTCCTGCCCGGCAGGGTCAAAAATCCTAGTGTTATAGCCGTCGTTCAGGAACAACT
>JAZOWR010000436.1:0-2786 GCA_045659345.1 Ructibacterium sp. | reverse complement strand
AGCACTTGGTCATAAATCTTCAACCGAAAAAATAGAAAACAGAATTGAATCTTCGTGTATCGTAAACGGAAATTATGATTCGGTTATTTATTGTACGGTTTGTGATATAGAATTATCGAGAGAAAATAAAGAACTTCCTTTATCTTCTCATACTGTCGTTTCAGGGGTGTGCAAAGTATGTGAAGAAAAAGTCGGTAACATAGGTCTAAGCTATTACTCAAACTCAGGCAGCAGTAATGGAGAATATTATGTTTTAAGTGGCATTGGTTACTGTGCTGATAAAGACATATTGGATCCTTCTTTACACAACGGTAAGCCTGTTGTAGTATTAGAAAAAGCATTTAAGTCAAATACTGAAATTTCAACTCTTACTATCTCAAAAGATGTTATTTCTATTGGCAAAGAAGCATTTGGATGCTGCAACTCGCTGACAACCATAATATTTGAGAAAGGATGCAGTGTAGTAATTGGAGACATGGCATTCTATGGTTGTCGCTCGTTAACAAGTGTGATATTTGAGGAAGGATGTAGTGTAGTAATTGGAGACAGGGCGTTCTCTGATTGCGTTTCGCTGACAAGCATAGTAATTCCAGATGGAACAAAAAGGATTGGAAGAAGTGTCTTTGCGGGCTGCAATTCGCTTGAAACTCTAACCATTCCATTTGTAGGAGAAACTTTAACAACCAGCCGTAACTTCAAGGCTTTATTTGATCAGGGCTACAACGATATAAAAATTCCAAAAAGTTTAACAACAGTTATAATAACAGGCGGAGAAGAAATTGGAGGTTTTCAGAATTGTATAAATCATAACATGACTATAATAATTCCGGAAAGCGTAACAAGTATTTCTGCTAATGCATTCAAAAATTGCCCATCGCTTAGATCAATTGATTTGCCGGAAAATCTTATAAGTATCGGCGAAAATGCATTTGCGGACTGTCCTGGGCTTACATCTATTGATCTACCTGAAAGCCTTACAAGTATCGGTGAAAATGCATTTGCAAACTGTACGGGGCTTACATCTATTGATTTGCCTGAAAGCCTTATAAGTATCGAGAATTACGCATTTAAGGGATGCACCGGAATTACAAAAATAACGATTCCTAAAAATGTTACAAGCTTATCACACTATGCGTTTAGTGGGTGTTATAGACTCGTTGAAATTTGTAACAAATCTTCGCTGACAATTGTTGAGGGGATAGGTGTGGCGAGCTATGCAAAAAAGGTTATTAGCGATGAGTCGGAATCTAATGTGGTAGAAACAGATGATTATGTTTATTACTACGATGCCGATGTTGTATATGTTGTAAAATATAAAAAATGGGATATTAACATTAAGCTGCCCAGCATAGAAGGTTATAATATGGCGATTAATGATTATGCATTTTATAATTGCACCTATATAACTAAAATCGATTTTGGAGTGGGGTATGAATATATCGGATCAAATGCTTTTGATGGTTGCAATTCGCTTGTAAGCATTATTCTTCCAAGAATTAAAGAAATTAAATCAGGTACATTTATGGGATGTACTTCACTCGAAAGTATTATTATTCCAAATACAGTTACAAGTATAGGTTATATGGCATTCGCTAATGTAACATCTCTTAGCAATGTATATTATATTGGTCAAGAAGAAAGCTGGTCTAACATAGAAATCAACAATTATAACGAGTACAACAGCTTGTTGATGAATGCGGTTTATTACTATTCATATAATGAACCTACAGAATCAGGCAAGTATTGGCACTATGTTGACAACGTTGCTACTCCGTGGTAAAAAAACAACAAAAGGGTGACTCAAATTGAGTCACCCTTAAATTTTGCAAATTTGCTATTTGTTTTTGAGCAGAATATCTCGAGCCTCCCTTGTGTAAAGGGAGGTGGATGGCGTAAGGCAGACGGAAGGATTGCTACCTTTGCACAAAGGGGCCTTACCTTAGCCTTCTCTACCGGAGAAGGTGGCACGGCTTTGCCGTGACGGATGAGGTGGGTTAAATCTTCGCAATCGCTGCGTCGATTCTCTTAAGGCTCTCCTCTTTGCCGATTACTTCCATAATCTCGGTAGCGCCGCCGGGGGTTGCTGCCATGCCCGAAACTGCGATACGAACGCACCACATAAGTGTTCCGGTCTTAATCTCAAGCTTCTCTGCGATAGGCATAAGAGCAGCGAAGAGGGTATCGTTGTCAAAGCTCTGAGTGCCCTCGAGGATTGCCTTTGCCTCGGTGAGCACGGTCTTAACGATGTCGAAATCTGCAATCTTGTTCTTCTTGTTGAGGAAGAGCTCGCTTTCGTACTCGGGAAGAGAAATAAAGAACGCCATTCTTTCGTCAATCTCGGAAAGCTTCGCAATTCTCGTCTTAAGAAGTGCAAGCATCTTATCCTTGTTGATGTTTTCGGGAATCTCGGTCTTGATAAAGGGCGCAATTATCTTGTTAAACTCAGCGTCCTCAAGCTTGTGAATATACTCGCCGTTGAACCAAAGAAGCTTCTCAAAATCGAATACGGAGGGCGACTTGGAAACACCGTCAATGGTGAATGCCGCCTTAAGCTCGTCGAGAGTGAAGAACTCGGTCTCCGACTGCTTCGGACACCAGCCGAGGAGGGAAATGTAGTTGATAATCGCCTCGGGAAGATAGCCGTCTGCAACAAGATCCTGGAATGAAACGGCGCCGTGACGCTTGGAGAGCTTGGATACAGATCCGTCCTCATTTTTACCCATAAGCAAGGGGAGATGGACGTAGTTAGGACGCTCCCAACCGAATGCATCGTAAAGAAGTACATA
>JAZOWR010000435.1:0-20798 GCA_045659345.1 Ructibacterium sp. | reverse complement strand
AGGCAAAAATCTTTTTGCTGTCTGCCAGAGTTATGTAGGACACGGCTGCAAGAACAGCCTCTCCTGCTCGGATCAGATAGGAGGAGGGATGCTTTTTTGCACAAGCGTCGCAAAAAGCAACACCATCAAGAATTTGCAACGATGTAGCAGAAGCCTGTCCGCATGCAGCACACCCCGAAAGGTTGGGGATCAACCCCTGAAGAGCGAGGGTGCGGAACTCAAAAACCCCTTTGATTTGTTCATAGGGGAGTTTATCAGCGGAAAGCATGAAAAGGGTGTTGAGCAGCAGACTCATCTCCTCCGGATCGGGAGCGTTTTCCTGGACCACATCATTGGCAACCTCGCAGAAGTAGGAGGCGTATGCCATCCGTTCTAAAGATTCCCGAATCGAAGAAAAGGTGGTTAGAATTTCACCGCTGTTGATTTTATAAAGGCTTTTTTCTCTGCCTTTAAACAGTTGCATGGATACATGGGAGAACAATTGGGTTGCGGCAAGAAGTCCGGATTTGTTGGTACGGACACCGCCGGCAAGGACAGAAATTTTACCGAATTCTTTGGTGATCAGGGTAAGAATCCTTGAGGAATCTCCGTATTTAACCTCACGGGTAATGATACCCTCTACCTCTACAATGCCCATAATTGTCCCCCCTATTCTTTATCGCAGAGAAGCGCCGTCCTTAGGAGTTGGTTTCTCTGCTTGCTTTTTATTTTGTGCTGTAGCAGGAGGAGTGACGCTGATGCCCCGATAGCTGAGGTAGGAAGCAAGGCTTCCGGTTTGTTCAAACTCCTTCCATGCAATATCTTTGTCTTGTTGCAAGAAAAACACCTCCCATATACTAAAAAGCTGGAATGATTTTAGTATATGATACGGCGTTTTTTCTATACGGTGCAAAGTTTTCCAAAGTATTATTCAAATCCCATATCGGTAATAAAATTCTCCTTATTTCGCCAGTCTTCCTTCACGCGGACCCAAAGCTCCAGATACACCTTGGTGCCTAAAAACCGTTCTATATCCTGCCGTGCCTGCTTGCCGATTTGTTTAAGCTTTTCTCCGCCCTTGCCAATAATAATGCCTTTGTGGCTCTGCTTTTCGCAATAGATAGCGGCAAGTATTTCATAAGTTCCGCTTTCCTTTAGCCGCATTTTTTCAATCTCTACCGCAATGCCGTGGGGAATCTCCTGATTGAGCAAGCGCAGTGTTTTTTCCCGTATAAACTCTGATACGATTTGCCGTTCCGGTTGGTCAGTAATCACATCGTCAGGAAAGAATTTAGGTCCTTCTTGTAAAAACTCCTTCAGTTTCTCAAAAAGCACATGAATGTTTTCGCCTTTTTGTGCAGAAATAGGGACAATGGCAGCAAAGTCATAGAGATTTTGCAATTTATCCAAAAGCGGAAGCAGTGCAGGTTTTTGCTTGGTGTCAATTTTATTCACTGCCAGAATTACCGGAATGTCAGCAGTCTTTAGCCCTGTCAGTGCAGCCTTTTCCTGCTCCCATTCACTGTCTTTGATGTTACAATCCACCACATAGACCAGAGCATCAATGTCCTGAGTTGCCGTATAGATGTATTGCTCCATCCGCTTGCTCAGTTTGTTGTGGGGTTTGTGAATTCCGGGGGTGTCAATCAAAACTGCCTGCAAATCCGGTTCGGTATAAACCCCCAGAATTTTGGTGCGTGTGGTCTGCGGCTTGTTAGAAACAATCGCTACCTTTTCTCCTACAATTTGATTAAGCAGGGTCGATTTTCCCGCATTGGGTCGTCCGCATATAGCAATAAATCCTGATTTCATAAGTTTTCCTCTTTCGTTTTCCATTGAAATACAAATGTCCATGAGAGCAGGACATATACTATAAGAGCCAGTATGGCTGGGGGTGATTGAAAATATGTAAATATACTCCGCCACTTTTCTGCATCAGAAAAGGTTGTTGCGGCAATCGCAACGGCATAGAGTGCAGCAATCAGAACGCCTGCAGCAGCTGCGTCTTTGGCAATCTGTGCTTTTGGCGTTTGTTCGCTGGTTGCCAAATTTACCGTCTGCTCCAGTGCAGTGTTGAATGCCTCTAACCCCAATACCAATGCCATGATGAGCAGAATTGGGGGGTATTGATTCAGGGGAAGGTCATACAAGTGTGAAACAATGAGTACCGTAATGACTGCGATGATGTGAATTCTAAAATTCCGTTCCAGACGCACACAGGCAGCAATGCCGCGAAAGGCGTAGCCAAAACTATGTAAAAGTTTCATCGTGAAATCCCCATTTCCTCTAAGATTTCTCGCTGATATCCAAACATCTCTTCTTCATCCTCCGGCGTCATATGGTCATAGCCCAAAAGATGCAACATCGAGTGTACGGTCAGGAAGCTAACCTCCCGCACAAAAGAGTGACCGTATTCCTCAGCCTGTGCCTCTGCGCGCTCCAGAGAAATCACAATATCTCCCAGACACAAATCACCCGTCTCGTTCCATTCGGCACAGTCCTCAAGGATATCCCCGTTTTCGTCGTATTCAAACATGGGAAACGAGAGGACATCGGTGGGACGGTCAATGTCTCTGTGCATAGCGTTTAGTTCCTGAATACCGGAATTGTCGGTTAACATGATGCTGATTTCCACATCATTGCGAAAGTGCATGTATCTCAAAGTTGCCGCTGCAGCATTCTTAATTACACGCTTAAGCCTGAGGGTCAGCTTATACTTGTCCTGTTGGTTGAGGTAACTGATTTTCATGATTTTTGTCCGCTCCGTTTTTGATGTGCCTTGGCAGCAATCCGTTCCCGCTCCAGTTCTTTTCGTTCATAGGCTTTAACGATTCGCTGTACCAGAGGATGGCGAACGACATCCCGTTCATCCAAATAGACAAACTCAATGCCTTCGACATTTTTTAAGATAATTTCCGCGTCCTTAAGGCCTGACTTTTTATCCCTGGGCAGGTCAATCTGGGTCACATCGCCGGTTACCACAATATGAGAGGAAAATCCCATACGGGTCAAAAACATCTTCATTTGTTCCGGCGTGGTGTTTTGTGCCTCATCCAGAATAATAAAGGCGTTATCTAAGGTTCGTCCCCGCATATAGGCAAGAGGAGCTACCTCAATCAGACCGCGCTCCACATTTTTATGAAAGACCTCATAGCCCAGCATATCGCCAAGGGCATCATAAAGAGGTCTAAGATATGGGTCAACCTTGTCCTGCATGTCACCGGGCAAAAACCCAAGACTCTCGCCCGCCTCAATGGCAGGTCGGGTCAGAATAATCTTGTCCACTTCCTTGCGTTTAAAGGCAGCAACCGCTGCTGCGACCGCAAGATAGGTTTTACCGGTTCCGGCAGGGCCGATACCAAAAACAATGTTGTTGTTTTCGATACAGGAAAGGTAGCGTTTTTGCCCTAAGGTTTTTGCCTTAACCGGTACACCGCGGGTACTGATGCAGACAACATCTTTGCCAAGGTCAACCAGCTCCTCCTCGTTGCCGTCCTTCACCTGGGACATGACATAGCGGACCTCCTGTTCCCCGATAACCTCGCCTCTGCTTGCCATAGCAAGCAGATTGTTAATCGCAGAAAGAGCAAAACCTACTTGTTCCGCTTCGCCGGCTATTTTGATTTCGGAACCCCGATTGATGATGGCAACATCCAGTTCCTTCTCAATCAGTTTGATATTGGTATCAAAATTTCCAAACAGGTTCATCACCAGTTCCATATTTTCAACTTCAATGAATCTCTCCATGCCATTACCTCACTTATCTTCCTGCTTCTATCATAATCCACCGTTGCAGTTTTGTCAATAATTAGTGTTTCTTATTCTGATTCTATTATACCGATTTCGTCTTTCTGGATAGCAACTTCTTTGGCAATGTTTTCTCTGCAATGCAGGGTTAAGGTAACAGAAAGACTTCCCCGTTCGGTTAGGGTATGCGTCGTTTCTTTGTCTAAAACGGTTACCCCCTCCGGCAGGGAGCGCACAAGCTCTGTTTCCAGCTCTTTCTCTGCGGTTAAAAGGGCCTGACCGGCGGTACGGTTTTTTTGCTCGGTGACTTGTTCATAATAGACTTCTTTATTGATAAACAACGAAGGGAGACGCTCTATGGGAAGGCGGTATTCCTGCCCCGTTTCCTCTTTGGTATATTGGGAATAGGGTGTCTGCTTGCCCAAAAACAGGGGAAGATTCTTCCCAAGCAGCTGAAGCGTATACCGTGTGGTATGTCTGCCGGTATCTATGGGTTCTTCATAGGCAAGCGGATAGTCCCGGCTTAAGGTATAGGAGGTATGGGCAAAAACCTCGCCATAGGCGTGTACATAACGGACACTCTCTGTCCCTGCGTCCATGATACCGCTGACCAGAACATCCCCCTCCCGAACACCGGAACCCACTGTCACCATATTTTGGCCGTTGCGTGCCTCAAGGGAGTCGATGACACCATCCTTGACGGCAACCAGATGACAAGGTTCATCCATGGCAATACCCGGCTCTTTTTCCAATCGTTCTACTACCTCTACATAGATGCGGGAGCCGTTTACATTGATCCCGACCCATGCCAAATCCTCTAAATCCCGCATCATGCGGTTGCGAATCACAGAGGCATCAATGCCGTTGGTGGGTCTGCCTACTGCGACGCCGGAGCGGGAAAGATGTTCTAAAACAATTTCGGTAGGAATGCGGTTGTTTCCCAAAACGGTAATCCCCATAACATGGCAAGAGGTATACCAGAGAAAGAGCAGGGTAAAAACAATACCAAGAAGAGCAAATTTCCGCTTGCGGTAGCGATAAAAGAGAAAGGGCAGCCCATGTCTGTGCCGGATACGGAGGCGGGTTCCGGTACACCGGCAGACCGGACGAATAGCACGAAAGGCATCCAGGCTCATCTTTGCGGTCACGCGACCGCTTCCTAGATAACGAATCTTCCAGACATCCAGGTTTTTACGGGTACAGACGGTTAAAAACCGCTCCAAAAACTCCCCGTCAGCTTGTATGGTAACATATCCTCTTGCAACATGAACAAGGTCAATAAATTGCATATCAAGTCTGCCTTTCTGCTTTGTTTTCTAGCTCAACTCGGTCAATTCGTCCAACGATATACAAAAGCTCCCGGGTGATATTGCGAAGCTCCAACCGTCCTCCGGTGATTCTTACCGGTTTAGGATTTGCTTTTATACGAATACAGGTGTCAGAATATTCCAGAATACTTTTGTAATTTTCTATCGTCAATTCCCGATTTCCGATACAGGAGATGAGGACCGTGTCAAGAACCACCTCTTTGGGTATGTCCATGGCATCGGCGACTCGTTCCCGCAGGGTTATTTTTTCTTCGTTATTGGCTTTGCGGGACATGACATCACCTCCGTTCTAAGTATTTTTATGCGTAAATGTCCTGATTCATGAATAGATTAAAAGAGAAGTCATGAAAGAGGGGAACTGAGATGAAAAAAATACTAAAAATTGTGCCGCTGATGCTTGCTTGTTACCTGATTTGCGTTATGATAACAAATCCGGCGGCATGCATTTCGGCTGCAAAGGAGGCACTAAGACTCTGTGCAGAGGTGGTTATCCCCTCGTTGTTTCCTTTTTTTGTGTGCAGCAATTTGTTGATTGGATTGGGCGGTACAAGGATGCTCAGTCGATACCTGTCTCGCTGGATGCGTCCGCTGTTTGGCATTCCGGGTGCAGGTGCTCTGGCAGTAGTGCTGGGGGTGGTCAGCGGATATCCGGTGGGGGCAGATTGTGTGGCGGAACTCTATGCCTCCGGAGAATGCACCAAAACCGAGGCAGAAAGAATGTTGGCGTTTTGCAACAATTCAGGGCCTTTGTTTGTTATGGGTGCCATTGGTGTGGGAATGCTGAACAATCCCAAATTGGGAGCCATACTTTATCTGGTTCACCTTTTATCAGCTATGCTGACGGGAGTGATTTTCCGTCGCTATGGGAGGAATGGAAAGCAGACGATGAGTTTGCCATTACCAAGCACCGGTCAAAACTCCGGATATGCAATCAGCACAGCAGTGGCAGACGGGGTTGTATCTATCTTGAAGGTCTGCGGGTATGTGGTGGTGTTTGCGGTAATAGGCGCGGCTATTCCTTCGTGGAGGGGCAGTCGGCTTCTTTATGCGTTGTTAGAGATTACCGGAGGAATACGAAGTATCATTCAGAGTCAGGAATTGGGACGGTTTCTTCTGCCGACAATTTCGTTGTTTTTGGCGTTGTCCGGCGTTTCGGTCATGATGCAGGTGGAAGGCATTGTTTCTCCGGTGGGACTGTCTATGAAATCCTATCTTCTGGGTAAACTTACCCAGGGACTTTTGGCATTCTTTTTGACCGGACCGGCATTGGGACTGTTCTGTCCCGAGTTATCTGTTTTTTTGGCAGAATCGATTCCTGTTCCTATGATTTCGCCAAAAGGAATATTGCTTCTTTCGTTATGCATGATTTTGTGGTGCTGGATTTTTCTGGGTTTGCTGACATTGGCGGTCTGGTTGGGTGAACGAAAAAAAGATAGGTTTAAAGCAAAGCATTTTTGGCATACTAATAGAAAAAGGAGGGGGAAAAATGAGAACCTTAAGGCTCTTAGCGGTGATATTACTTGTTTGCCTAATCCTGACAGGATGCAAGGGCGCAGGTGACGGAGTCCGAATTGTACGGATCGCACATGGGCAGTCAGAAACCCATCCCGAGCATTTGGGGCTTTTGGCGTTTCAGGAATATATTCATAAAACCATGGGGGATCGGTATGAAATTCAGATTTTTCCCAATGAGATTTTAGGTTCATCCCAAAAGGCGATGGAGCTGACACAGACCGGCGCCATTGATTTTGTGGTGGCAGGAGCAGCAAACCTGGAAACCTTTGCCGATGTGTATGAGATATTCAGCATTCCGTACCTGTTTGCTTCTGAAGAGGCATACCATCAAGCCATGGAAAACAGAGAGATTATGGAGCAAATTTATCATTCTACCGACGAAGCAGGATTTCGGGTTTTGACATGGTACAACGCAGGAACCAGAAATTTTTACGCAAAAAAGCCGATTTACGCACCCGAGGATTTAAAGGGATTAAAAATTCGGGTGCAGCAGTCTCCGGCAAGTGTTGCGATGGTGCAGGCGTTTGGGGCGGCAGCAGCACCAATGAGTTTTGGCGAAGTGTATACGGCGATTCAGCAAGGGGTCATTGACGGAGCAGAAAATAACGAGCTGGCATTAACCAATAATAAACACGGAGAGGTTGCCAAGTATTTTGTTTATAATAAGCATCAAATGATACCGGATTTGTTGGTTGGGAATCTAAAATTTTTGGAGGGTCTCTCTGCAGAGGAACGCGAAATTTTTTATGAAGCCGCGAGGATTTCTACACGAATTGAGCTTGAGGAGTGGGACAAGCAGGTGGACGCTGCCAAAAAGACGGCAGAAGAAACCATGGGGGTTAAGATGTTGGAGACGGACACGGAAGCGTTTGTGCAAAAGGTTTTACCTCTGCATGAAAAAATGCTGACACAAAACCCAAAACTTCGCCCGCTGTACGAACGCTTTAGGGAGGAATCGGTATGACAAATAAAGTTCGACAAAGCATAGACAAAGCTTTGGTGGGAGTATGTGTTGTGTTGTTTGTTCTGATGGTGCTGGTGGGAACCTACCAGATTGCGGCAAGATATTTTTTTCACCGCCCCAGCACCGTATCAGAGGAACTTTTGACCTATAGTTTTGCATGGATGGCGTTGTTTGCTGCCGCCTATGTCTTTGGAAAAAGAGACCATATGCGTGTAGGTTTTTTGGCAGATAAGCTACCTGACAAGGTGCGGTATCTGCTCAGCATTTTGTCAGAGTGTCTGGTGTTCCTTTTTGCGGCGGCAGTGGAATGTTACGGCGGTATCCGAATTATGCGGCTTACCATGAGCCAAAGCACAGCATCCCTTGGGATTCCCATGGGACTGGTTTATCTGGCAGTACCCCTTTCCGGTGGATTGACGGCAGCATATGCAATCCTCAATTTGATTACTATTTTAGGAAAACGGGGTGATCGGTGATGAGTATAGCCTTGCTTTGCGGCCTAATTATTTTTGGCATATTGTTAGTCTTGATTGCGGCGGGCGTCCCGATTGCCATTGGATTGGGGGTGGCATCGGTTGCGGCAATTCTGCCGATTCTGAAGTTTGATATTGCCATCATTACCGGAGCGCAGCGAATTTTTTCCGGAATTTCGGTTTTTGCATTGCTTGCCATTCCTTTGTTTGTCCTTGCCGGCAATATTATGAACAAGGGCGGCATAGCCATTCGTTTGATTCATCTTGCGCAATTGATAACAGGCAGAACGCCTGGTTCATTGGCGCAGACCAATGTGGTAGCCAATATGCTTTTTGGTGCTGTTTCCGGTTCAGGAACCGCTGCAGCATCGGCAATGGGGTCTATGATTGGACCGATTGAAAGGGATGAAGGCTATGACCCTGATTTTTCCGCTGCGGTCAATATTGCGACAGCACCGACCGGACTTTTAATTCCGCCCAGCAATGTCATGATTACCTATGCGCTGGTCAGTGGAGGAACTTCGGTTGCCGCCCTTTTTATGGCAGGGTATCTCCCCGGTATTTTGTGGGGACTTGCTTGTATGGCGGTCATTTATGTCTTGGCAAAACGGTATGGATATATCTCCAATCGTTCGGTCACGGGTAAAGAGGTTATGAAAATATTGGGGCAGGCAATACCCCCTCTTTTGCTGATAGTAATAGTAATCGGCGGTATTGTTGGCGGTATTTTTACAGCGACAGAAGGATCGGTTGTAGCGGTGGTTTACAGCCTGATTTTGTCTGTCTTTGTGTATCGCTCCATGACATGGCGAGAACTTTTTGATATTTTGAAACAAAGCGCTGAGATGACAGGCATTATTATCTTTTTAATCGGGGTATCTGGAATTTTATCCTGGGTGATGGCATTTACAGGGATTCCAACAGCGATTTCTCAGGGATTGCTGGGGCTGACCCAAAACCGTTATCTGATTCTTTTGCTGATTAACCTGATATTGTTGCTGGTAGGGACATTTATGGATATGACGCCGGCGTGCCTGATTTTTACCCCAATTTTTCTTCCGGTTTGTACTGCGTTGGGGATGAGTTCGGTGCATTTTGGGATTATGCTGATATTCAATCTTTGTATCGGCGGTATTACTCCGCCGGTTGGGACTACCTTGTTTGTAGGTGTTAAGGTCGGCGGTGTTACCATTGAAAGTGTCATCCCCAAACTCCTGTGGTTTTACGGGGCTATTATTACGGTGCTCTTTTTGGTGACCTATGTTCCGGCAGTTTCGATGTTTATCCCCGGGTTGCTGGGATATGTATAAAAAAACGAAGTGTTCTAAAGAACACTTCGTAAGCAACTTTATATGCAGATTATTCTTCCCAGGGGATCAACAAATCGCCATCAACCAGATAGGCGGTCTTTGAGAGATTTGCCATGGGGGCATCCGATAGAGAATCGGAGTAAAAGGCGTCAATTTCTGCATCGCCGAATGCTTTGCGAAACCGCCGGACCTTTTCTTCTCCGTGGCAGTTTTCCCCAAGATACATGCCGGTATCTTTGTCAACTCTGGATGCCAGAAGATGCCGGATGCCAAGTCTTTGGCATATAGGACGAAGCAAAAATTCGGGGGAGGCAGAAATAATCACATCGTCCTCCTGTTGCTGGTCAAGATACCAATCCTTGATATTTTCCTGATGGAGTTCCCAAAAGGCATCTGCCCAGAGGGAAGCATCAGAAAGACCGGAGAGAAAGCTATAAAACTTTTCCTTAAATTTGGTTTTATCGCATTGCTTGAGGAGATATGCACCAAATGCCGGGACTCCGGAAAACAGTTTTGCAATAAGAAGCGGTTTTTTTCTTACACACCATGTAATGAAATCCATGGTGCTGTCGCCGTCATAAATAGTCTTGTCAAAATCATATACATTCATAAGATAACTTCCTTTTTAAGTATGGATAAAATGAGTATAGCATAAGGGAGGCACGGTTTGCAACTAAAATTCCTAAAAAATCTTCCAAGACCTTGCATGTTTCATTCTTTTATGCTATACTAAACTTAAGATTTTAAAATTGAAGGAAGAATTGAATGGAAAAGAAGGTGTCGGCATCGGTGGTAAACCGATTGCCAAGGTATTATCGATATCTGACAGAGCTGGTTGCGGCCGGAGTAGAACGCATTTCTTCTAAAGAATTGAGCGAGAAGATGCAGGTTACTGCTTCTCAGATTCGGCAGGATTTAAACTGTTTTGGCGGATTTGGACAACAGGGATACGGATACAATGTAAAGTTTTTGCAGGCTGAAATTGCTAAGATTCTTGGTTTGGATCAAGGGCATACAGCGATTTTGGTCGGTGCGGGTAACATGGGGCGCGCTCTTGCGACCCATACCAAGTTCGAATCCAGAGGATTTCGGCTGGTCGGTATTTTTGACAATGATCCCAAAAAGATTGGCACCTTGATCAATGGGCATACGATTCAGGATTATGCAGGCATTGAGGCTTTCATTGAGGAGCGAGAGCCGAAAATGGCGATTTTGGCAGTTCCTAAGCAGGTGATTCATGATGTGGCAGAGGAATTGGTTGGATACGGCATTAAGGCGTTTTTAAACTTCTCGCATGCCGAGCTTTCTGCTGTGGAACACATTGCAGTAGAAAATGTGCATTTGGGTGATAGCCTGATGCGTCTGTCCTATAAACTGATGCAACAGACAAACGGAGAAGATGCGTGATGAAGGTGTATGCGCTTGTCGGCAAATCCGGCACGGGAAAAAGCCATCATAGTATGCTGGTTGCACGGGAGCATGAGATTGACCATATCATTGACGATGGGCTTTTGATTGCAGAGAATCGAATTATTGCAGGTAAATCTGCCAAACGGGAACCGAACAAGGTGGCATCGGTGCGCTGTGCGATTTTTAGCGATCCCGCGCATTCTGCACAGGTAAGAGAGGCGCTGAAGGAGCGGGAGGTAAAATCTCTGCTTTTGATTGGCACCAGCAATAAGATGGTCGAGCGGATTGCAGAGGAACTTCAGGTAGCACCAATTCAAAGAATTATTCGGATTGAGGAGGTTGCCGCACCGGAAGAAATCCAGATCGCCAACGAAATGCGCAACAAGCAGGGCAAGCATGTAATTCCGGTTCCCACCTTTGAGCTTAAGAGGCAGTTTTCCGGATACTTTATTGACCCGCTAACCATATTTTTTAAGAAAAAGGGACAGACTATCATGGAAGAAAAAACAGTAATGCGGCCTGCATATAGCTACCTTGGAGAATACAAGATTTCTCCAAAGGCGATTGCAGATATCTGCACCTATGAGGCAATGCAATTTAAAAATGTGCATCGAGTGCTCAAGGTGAAGAATACAGTTACAGCAGATGGCAGTTTTATGTTGGATATGGATGTGGTGATGCGCTTTCCGTGTAAGGTGTCTGTGGAGGCAGAGACGGTATCGCAACGGGTAAAGGCTGCGGTTGAAGAGTTCACAGCGGTCACGGTGCGTTGGGTACATGTCAATGTCAAGGATTTATATCTGTAATGATGAAAAAATAACTAGGGTAAGAATCAAATATATATTTTTGGAGGTTTCGTTATGTTAGTTCCGGCAACTGAAATGTTAAAAAAAGCGGTAGAAGGTCATTATGCAGTGGGTCAGTTCAATATCAACAACCTGGAGTGGACTAAGGCAATTTTGCAGACAGCTCAGGAGAATAACTCTCCCGTCATCCTTGGTGTGTCCGAGGGCGCAGGCAGATATATGACGGGCTTTAGAACGGTTACCGCAATGGTAGAAGCCATGATTGAAGATTTAGGCATCACCGTTCCGGTGGCAATCCATCTGGATCATGGTACCTATGAAGGCTGTTATAAATGTGTGAAGGCGGGCTTTTCTTCCATTATGTTTGACGGCTCTCACTTCCCGATTGAAGAAAACATCGAAAAGACGACGGAACTTGTGCATGTAGCTCACAATCTCGGACTTTCCATTGAGGCAGAGGTGGGCGCCATCGGCGGCGAGGAAGACGGAGTGATTGCCGGCGGTGAAATTGCTGACCCGGTTGAGTGTAAAAGGATTGCAGACCTTGGGGTTGACTTTTTGGCTGCAGGCATTGGTAATATTCATGGTAAATATCCGGAGAATTGGAAGGGCCTGGATTTTGACGCTCTGGCGAGGATTAAGGAGCTGGTCGGCGATATGCCGTTGGTACTCCATGGCGGAACCGGAATTCCTGAAGAAATGATTAAAAAGGCGATTTCCTTGGGCGTTGCCAAAATTAATGTAAACACAGAATGTCAGCTCTGCTTCCAGGAAGCCACCAGAAAGTATATCGAGGAAGGCAAGGATTTGGTCGGCAAGGGTTTTGATCCCAGAAAAATGCTTGCGCCCGGTTGTGAAGCAATCAAGGCTGTTGTGAAAAAGAAGATGGAATTGTTTGGCTCCGTTGGCAAGGCATAACCTGCAGGGATTGCAAAGGATGTGCTAGATACTATGAAACAAAAAAAGATGGAACCCAATGGTTCCATCTTTTTTTATACCTCCATAATAATGGGGAGAATCATAGGACGGCGTTTGGTCTTTGTGAACAAGAAACTGCCGACCTCGTTCTTGATGCCGTTTTTCAGGGTTGCCCAATCAATGTTATGACCGTTTACACATTGCTGTACCACGCCGTCAGCCACGGAGCGGACAGCATCCATCAAATCCTCGGATTCCCGCACATACACAAAGCCCCGGGATATGATATCCGGACCTGCCACACAAGAGCAGCTTGCTTTGTCAATGGTTAGAACTACGATAATAATACCGTCCTCTGCCAGGTGTTTTCTGTCGCGCAGAACGATGTTGCCTACATCACCAACTCCAAGGCCGTCTACCAAAACCCTGCCGGAGGGCACTGTTCCGGTAATCTTTGCGCTGTTTGAGGTGAACTCTAACACCTTGCCGATTTCCATTAAGAAAATATTTTTTGGATTGACTCCGGCTTGGAGAGCCAAGTCTCGATGACGGCAGAGGTGGAGATACTCACCGTGAACCGGGATAAAATACTTTGGTTTTACCAGCGAAAGAATCATGGTCAGTTCTTGCTGGCAGGCATGCCCCGAAACATGCACATTGTTTTGTTTTTCATGAACCACTTCAGCTCCGTGCTTTAGCAGTTCATTTACTACATTGGAAACTGCTTTTTCGTTGCCCGGGATAGGACTTGCCGAAATAATGACCATGTCGGTTGGTTCGATGTTGATTTTTTTATGCGCCGAAAAAGCAATTCGGGTCAGGGCGGACATCTCCTCCCCTTGGCTGCCGGTGGTGACAATTACCAGCTTGTCTTTGGGATAGCGTCCGATTTCATCAATCTCAATCAGCGTATTTTTGGGAATGTTCATATACCCAAGCTCGATAGCTGCATTAAGGACATTCACCATACTTCTGCCTGATACCGCGACCTTTCTTCCGTGCTTTTCTGCGGCATTGATAATCTGTTGCACTCTATGTATGTTAGAGGCAAAGGTTGCAATGATAATCCGCTTGTCGGTTCCTTTTTCAAACAGATGGTCAAAGGTTTGTCCAATGGAGCTTTCGCTCATGGTAAAGCCGGGACGGTCTGCGTTGGTGCTGTCAGAAAAAAGTGCCAGCACTCCTTGCTTTCCCAGTTCACCAAAACGGGCAAGGTCAATCATATCCCCGTCAATGGGTGTTGGGTCAATCTTAAAGTCTCCAGTGTGTAAGAACACGCCAATGGGGGTATGAAGGGCAATGGCAGCTGCGTCGGCAATGGAATGATTTGTGTGAATAAACTCTGCCCGGAATTCACCCAGACGGACGGTTTCGCCTGCCTCGACAGCGTGAAGCTTTGCAGAGCCGCTAATTCCATGCTCCTTCAATTTGTTTTTTAAAATGCCCAGAGTCAGTCTTGTGCCGTAAACCGGAACATTAAACTCCTTCAGCACATAGGGGATAGCGCCGATGTGGTCTTCATGGCCGTGGGTTAATACGATTCCCCGGATTTTATCTGCTACCTTATGCAGATAGGTGATATCCGGAATCACAATGTCTACCCCCAGCATATCATCATCGGGGAACGCCATGCCGCAGTCAAGAAGAACCACATCGTTTTCGCTCTCAAACACGGTTAGGTTCTTTCCGATTTCATGCAATCCGCCGAGGGGAATTACCTTTATTTTTTTGGTTTTCTTCAAATTATTTCCTCCTAATTTCTTATGCACCAAAAGAAGAGGGTTTGGCAAAATCCAGCTCTCTTTTGGAAATATTCAGTTAAGTCCGCTCATGAAAAACTCTGTCAAAGACAGAAAAGATTATAGTGGTATTACCCAAATAATACCGATCCGAACAAATCACTCAACCATAGTATACACCAAATTTCCATAAAATGCAAGTCCTATTTCCAGTATAGGTATTTCTTGGCTAAATTATACTTTCTTTTTTTCATAGCGTATAGTATAATAAGAAAAAGGAGTGATGCGTATGGTAAAGCTGGGCAATGAATGGGATGACCTTCTAAAATCGGAGTTTCAAAAAGAGTATTATCTTCGCTTGCGCAGTGCGTTGAAACAGGAGTATCAAAATCAAACTGTTTATCCTGATATGTATGATATTTTCAATGCTTTGCGCTATACCTCGTATTCTCAGGTTAAAGCCGTAATTTTAGGGCAGGACCCCTACCATGGCCCCGGCCAGGCGCATGGGCTTTGCTTTTCGGTCAAGCGAGGGGTAGCAGCTCCGCCGTCGCTCAAAAATATATTTAAAGAAATTCAGGATGAATTAGGGATTGCTCCGCCTGACCATGGCGAGCTGACTGCGTGGGCACGCCAAGGAGTGTTGCTGTTGAACACGGTTTTAACCGTGCGGGCAGGTCAGGCAAACAGCCATCGAGGTATGGGATGGGAAAGGTTTACCGATAAGGTGATAACCCTGCTTAATGAGAGGGAAGCGCCGATGGTGTTTCTTTTGTGGGGAGCTAATGCCAGACAAAAAACTGCCCTTATCACCAATCCTGCGCATCTGGTGCTGTCGTGTGCGCATCCGAGTCCGCTTTCGGCATTCCACGGATTCTTTGGATGCGGACACTTTAAAGCCTGCAATCAATTCTTACAAAAAAACCAAATAGAACCAATCGATTGGCAAATTCGTTGAAAATGACCAGAAAAACGCCCGAGAACAAGGAAAACTTATTACGGTTGTGCCTTGACACGGGCGTTTTCTTGCGCTAAAATAAATGGTATAGAACAATTAATAGAGGTGAATAAAATGGGATATAACTTATCGCAAAAAATTTTAAAGAATCATCTCGTCTGCGGCAATATGATTGCCGGTGAAGAAATCGGCATTCGTATTGATCAAACCCTGACACAGGACGCAACCGGGACTATGGCGTATCTGGAATTTGAGGCAATGGGAGTGCCAAGAGTCAGGACCGAGCGTTCGGTTGCCTATATTGACCATAATACCTTGCAAACCGGTTTTGAAAATGCCGATGACCATCGGTTTATCAGCAGTATTTGCAAAAAGCACGGAATCTATTTTTCCCGTCCCGGCAATGGCATCTGTCATCAGGTGCATCTGGAGAGGTTCGGGATTCCCGGAAAAACCATGATTGGATCAGACAGCCATACGCCAACGGGAGGCGGCATCGGCATGCTCGCCATGGGCGCCGGCGGTATGGATGTAGCAGTTGCCATGGGCGGCGGCACCTATTACATTACCTGCCCAAGGATTGTAAAGGTAGAGCTGATTGGACGCCTTAAACCCTGGGTGGCGGCAAAAGATGTAATTTTAGAGGTGCTGCGACGATTAACGGTCAAAGGTGGCGTGGGCAAGATTATTGAGTATTGCGGCGAGGGGGTCAAAACTCTTTCGGTGCCAGAGCGAGCCACCATTACCAATATGGGCGCAGAGCTTGGTGCTACTACCTCGATTTTTCCCTCAGATGAAAACACCCGCGCCTTTTTAAAGGCGCAGGGGAGAGAGAAGGATTATATTCCTCTTTCTGCAGATTTAGATGCAGTTTATGATGAGGAGATAACGATTCATTTAGACGCACTGGTCCCGCTGGCGGCATGCCCGCATTCTCCGGATCATGTGAAATCGGTAGAAGAAATCGGAACACTTAAAATTGACCAGATTTGTATTGGTTCCTGCACCAACTCCTCCCTTTTGGATATGCTAAAAGTGGCACATATTCTCAAGGGTAAGACGGTGCACCCCGATGTTTCGCTTTCGATTGCGCCCGGATCAAAGCAGGTGCTTAATATGTTGGCACAAAACGGTGCGCTTGCCGTCATGATTGATGCGGGTGCTAGGATTTTGGAAAGTGCTTGCGGTCCGTGTATTGGAATGGGGCAGTCCCCCAACTCGAAAGGGATATCACTCAGAACCTTTAACCGAAACTTTGAGGGACGATCAGGGACTAAGGATGGACAGATTTATCTGGTGTCACCGGAGCTTGCAGCGGCATCTGCGCTTACCGGATATCTTACCGACCCCAGAGAACTGGGAGAGATGCCGGAGTTTACCCTTCCTGATGTCTTTGCGGTTAATGATAATATGATTGTGCCTCCCGTTCCGGCAGAGGAGATGGATCGTGTAAAGATTCTGCGGGGACCTAACATTCAACCGCTGCCGGTATCAGAGGCTATGGCGGATAGGATTGAGGCAAGGTGCAGCTTAAAGGTGGGTGATAATATTACCACCGACCATATTATCCCTGCCGGTGCAAAGATTCTGCCTTTGCGGTCTAATATCCCCAAAATTTCGGAATACTGCTTTGCGGTCTGTGATGCGGAGTTTCATGACCGTGCGTTGGAGTTGGGTGAGAGCATCATTGTCGGCGGCAGCAACTACGGGCAGGGTTCTTCCAGAGAACATGCGGCGCTTGCGCCATTGTATCTGGGAGTCAAAGCGGTGCTTGCCAAATCCTTTGCCAGAATCCATATGGCAAACTTAATCAATGCAGGCATCATACCCATGACATTTGCAGAGGCGGCGGATTATGATAGAATTGACCAACTGGACACCCTTTTCATTCAGGATTTGATTTCGCAGATTCGGTCAGGAAATCAAGTCACCGTAACCAACAAAACCAAGGAATTTGACTTTCCGGTGTGTGTGGATCTTTCTAAGCGTCAGAGAGAAATGCTGATAGCAGGAGGTCTTTTGAACTACACCAGGGAGCAGAATCGATAGAAGGAGGTAGCATGTCTAAAATTCAAATGAAAACGCCGCTGGTCGAGATGGACGGCGACGAGATGACCCGTATTATCTGGAAGATGATTAAGGATATTCTTCTTTATTCTTACATTGACCTAAAAACGGAGTATTATGATTTGGGTTTGGAACACAGAAACAAAACCAATGACCGGGTAACCTTTGCTTCTGCTGAGGCGACTCAAAAATATGGTGTTGCGGTTAAATGTGCAACTATTACGCCCAATGCTGCCCGCATGCGGGAATACAACCTTAAGGAGATGTGGAAATCTCCCAATGCTACCATTCGTGCCATTTTGGATGGAACTGTGTTTCGCGCCCCAATTATTGTAAAAGGCGTTGCCCCGTTTATTCCCACATGGACCAAACCGATTACCATTGCCAGACACGCCTACGGTGATGTCTATAAGAATACCGAGATGCAGGTTCCGGCAGGGAGCAAATGCGAATTGGTTGTCACCGACAAAGACGGGAAAGAAACCCGCTCTTTAATTCATCAGTTTGGCGATTCCGATGGTATTATTCAGGGGCTTCATAATATGGATGCATCCATCCAAAGTTTTGCAAGAAGCTGCTTTAACTTTGCTCTGGATACCAAGCAGGATATCTGGTTTGCCTCCAAGGATACCATATCCAAACAGTATGACCATAGATTCAAAGATGTTTTTCAAGAAATTTTTGATCTTGAGTATAAAGAAAGGTTTGAGGCAGCAGGCGTTGCGTATTTCTACACCCTGATTGATGATGCTGTTGCTCGTGTGATTCGCTCCGAGGGTGGCTATATCTGGGCGTGCAAGAACTATGATGGCGATGTGATGAGCGACATGGTGGCAACCGCTTACGGCAGCCTTGCTATGATGACCTCTGTTTTGGTCTCTCCGGATGGTGTGTATGAGTATGAGGCGGCGCACGGAACGGTGCAGCGCCATTACTATAAGCACCTACAAGGGGAAAAGACCTCCACCAATAGCGTAGCAACTCTGTTTGCATGGACAGGAGCACTCCGCAAACGCGGCGAGATAGACAACATCCCTGAACTTTGTGCCTTTGCTGATAAACTGGAGCAGGCAACGATTCAGACGATAGAAGAAGGCGTGATGACCGGTGATCTAGCGATGATTTCCACTCTGCCGAATAAGAAAAAGGTGGATACCGAAGAATTTTTGTTAGAGGTTAATCATAGATTACAAACATTGATATAAATAAAACGGCTGAACTTTTTGTTCAGCCGTTCTTTATCTTATTTTCCGGCACCGAAGACAGAGTAAAGAATCTTTACTGCCTCGGCACGGGTAACGCTTTGGGTTGGGCGGAGGGTTCCGTCCGGGTATCCGTTTAAGATTCCCTGAGCGGTAGCCATCTTTAAGCTTTCCTTGCCCCAGTAAGGAATCTCGTTCTCGTCAACGGCGGTAATGGGGGCTTTGGCAAGTCCATGCGGGAGTAAACGCTCGATGGAAATGGCATATTCCATACGCTGGATATTGGCATTTGGGTTAAAGGCAACACCGTAGTCTGTTAGCTGTCCCTGCATAATACCGAGACTGTAAATGGCTTTGATGTGGTTCAGTGCCCACCACGGAATATCGCCGGCATCGGTAAAGGGAATCTCAGTGTTTTCGTAGCTTGTCGGATCGACCCCCAGATAATTACATAGCATAATCGCAAACTCGGTACGGGTCATGCTGTCGTTGGGGCGGAAGGTTCCGTCGTCGCTGCCATTGACAACTTTCTGGTCTGCCAGATAGGCAATATAATCCCTTGCCCAATGTGCTCGGGTATCGGGAAAAATTTTGCTTCCCGCAAGGTCACCGTAGTTATAGACTGCCATGACACTGGCGCCTGTGGCGTCGGTTGCGGTTAAGGTGATGCGGTGATAGGAAGAAGTAAATTCCTCGCTGAATGGATAAACAAGCTTTCCGGTTTTTGTATCAAAGTCTGTGACAACCGGGGTTCCGTCTATATATAGATGTACTGTCTCCACAGCACCGTTTTCGGAGGTAATCGTTGCGTTTAATCGATCGCGAAACAGCTTTCCGTTAATCTGCGGAAAGACGGTAGGATCGGCAATGATGTCATCGGCGGGAATACGAACGGGGATTTCATAGGTGCGAAGCCCTGCGTTAACCCCAATCACGCCGGTCGCTCCGGCATTTTGAGAGGCGGTAAAGTTTCCTTTGCTATCAATTTCGCCAATGGAGGAATCATCGCTCACAACCCGCCAGGTAAAGCTGCCGTCATCTACCACCATCTTTTGACCGTACCAGTAAGCGTTGGCAGAGAGGGAGACAGAGGCCCCCTTTTCAAGAATAAGCTCTTTGACCTCCTCGCCGGTTCCGGAATCATAGATTTTAATATCTCCCGGAGTTGCTACGGCACGGAGCATTGTTTCTGTAGTGAGAGAACCGCTTTTTGCGGTAATATAGACATCACCGTTACCCCGTACAGTCACATAGCCGTCTTTGGTAACTTCTGTTTTCTTTCCGTCCGGAGAAGGCGTTCCAGCATCTTGCTTTAAGGCGTAGGCAACCTTGTCAGGGAGATTGGCAGGTCCGTATGCCGAGTCATAGGCGTCAGCAGAAAGCTGGATGGAAGAGCCGGATAAAACAGGGGTTCCCCATTCTAAAATGTTTAGTACATAAGGGACGCCGCTTGGTTTGTTATTCTTTTTCAGGAAAAAGAAATTGGCACATTGACGCAACGCTCCGTCCGAGGGCGAGTTTAACACTTTAAAGTCAAAGGTTCCGGGGATGGTGCCGCCGACAGAAGTAGAACCGCCGCCATCCAAGTTGATAGCCTCCACACATCCAAGCTCTAAAAGCCGCTTAGCAAGGGTGGATTTTCGTGCTCCGTAGCTGTATCCGGTCTGTCTGCCGTCGATGGTATAAAACAGGATAGTTCCATCTTTTTTTATACCAATTGCAGTACGGGGCGCAGCACTGTCATCTTCAAAGTCCAGTTCGCCGTTGGTAATGAGTTTGCCGCCTAAAGCTCCCAAAGCATATTCAGCTTTTTTCCAACGGGAATCCTTGCCGGTTTCCTTGGTGGTAAAGGTGACCTTGCTGCCGACCTTTAAGATATTCAACCGGTCTTTGATGGATTGGTCAGCGTCTGCAGAAACACTCAAAATCCATTTTCCCTCAGGGATTGCCACCGAGCCATCGTATTCATCAATGCTCTCCACTACGGCAGTCACCTTGCCGTCCAGGGTAATTGGACCGCTGATTGATGTAAGCACAACATTCGTACCGTTCCCGGGGGCGTAGGTTTGATTGCCAAAATCTTCGGTATATAAGTAGAGCGCGTAGGGCTGGCGATATTTGTTAATGCATTCAACCTCGGCAGAACCTGATGCGGTAGTCATAGTGGTTTGAATGGGAAGAGTCCCCATAAAAGCAGAACCATCCTCGTAAAATCCAACCGCAGGCAGGGTTTCGGTATCTTTGGAGATAACCCTTCCGTCAATGATAACATTGCTCATAGGGACACCGGTCTGAAAGGAAAAGAAGTCGGCATTGATGCCCATGGCGGTATAAAATCCGTTGTCGGTCAGATAGGTGTTTGCTTGTTTTAAGGTTCGTTTT